>CAIRNW010000031.1 GCA_903879995.1 uncultured Bacteroidota bacterium | reverse complement strand
TAATGCTCTTCCATCAAGACGAACACGTTCATCTAAAATCATATCACGCACTACATCGTATTGAAGATCGCCATAATAAGTAGAAGCTAATTTTTTTGTTAGATCGGGTAAGCTATCCGTTTCAGCTAGACCTGCATCTTGCTTTAGATAAGCCATTAATTCTTGCTTAATGCTATCAAAACGATCGCTACGTTCGTGTTTACTAAAAGCTCCTTTTGCTACCTCGTACACCTTGGGTTGTGCAAATGCATAGATCTTATCGCGTAATGCGGTGTCTGAAGCAGGTTTTGTGTAGGTTCTTTTTTCAGTAACGCCTGCTAATTTACCCAACTCTTGTTGCGCTTTGATCTGGACGCGAATTGCATCATGCGCCAATTCCAATACTTTACACAAATCTTCTTCACTGCACTCTTGCGCCTCTCCTTCCACCATCATCAAGTTCTTTTCTGTGGCCGCAATGATAAAGTCCATATCCGAACTTTCCATTTGAGTACGAGTCGGGTTGATGATAAATTCACCGTTCACTCTCGAAACACGTACTTCTGAGATCACTTCTTTGATTGGAATATCTGAAACTGCTAATGCTGCTGAGGCCGCTAAGCAAGCCAAGGCATCTGGCATGATTTCAGGATCACTAGAAACTAATGTTACCAGCACTTGCACATCGCAGAAATAATCTTCAGGAAAAAGTGGACGTAACGCACGATCGATTAATCGGCTGGTCAATATCTCATAGTCATTCAACTTGGCTTCACGCTTGAAAAAAGAACCTGGAATTCGACCTGCAGCAGCGAATTTTTCCTGGTAATCCACTGTCAATGGAAAAAAACTTTGCCCTTCTTTGGGCTCTTTGTTAGCTACAGCTGTAGCCAAGATTACACAGTTGCCCACACTAACTGTTACCGCTCCATCAGCTTGACGAGCTAAACGGCCAGTTTCCAGCGTAACTTCACGCCCTTCACCTAATTTAAAGGTGGTACGAATTGGTTGTTTTAACATATAATTTTTTTTAGGCTAGCAGGCATCCCCTTCAACTAATTGAACAGGTATAATCCTTAAACGGATTTGCCAATACCGGTAGGATATTGGCAAAAACAAAAACTAACCAGTGAATAATTTATTTACGGATTCCTAACTTCTCAATAAGTTGGCGGTAGCCAGTCAAATTGTGTTTTTGCAAATAGTTTAATAAGCGCTTACGCTTTCCAACTAGCTGCATCAGTCCACGATGTGTTGAGAAATCCTTTTTGTTGGCCTGTAAGTGACCACTAATGTGTGTGATACGTTCTGTGAGGAGCGCAATTTGACCCTCGATAGAACCCGTGTTTTTTGCAGATCCTGCAAATTGAGTTACGATACTTGCTTTCTTTTCTTTAGTAAGAGGCATCTTAAAAGTTTTAATTTTTCATCCGATTAGCCGATTCATCCGACATCAGGGGCGCAAAGTTAGAAATATTCCGTTGATGAACAAGAAAATAGGGAGTTTTTTTCACTACAAAAACTTCATTTTGACTTGATTTTCAATCAAATGTTTAGATTTGGTCATGGAATTATCTGCAGACACGCGGACTATTTTAGGTCTTGCTTTGCCCACTGATCCCAGATGGGTTGATCTGGCTGCGCTTTCCCTGGAAGAAATTTTAACTGATCATGCCTTCTGTGAGCAAAAAGCGGCCATGACCTGTATTAGCCTCATACAGCGATATGCAACGCACGAAAAACTGGTTCATGCACTAGCCCCAATCGTTACAGAGGAGTGGGGACATTTCAGGCTTGTGCTTGCCGAGATTAAAAAAAGAGGACTGAAGCTAGGAAGGCAACGAAAAGATCAGTATGTAAACGCATTACTTGAATTTCAACAAAAAGGAGGAGACCCCGAAGGACGCTTATTAGACCAATTACTTACGATGGCCTTAATCGAGGCCAGAAGTTGCGAACGATTTAAGAACCTAAGCGAAGGCCTATCAGATCCGTCTTTACGTAAATTTTACAGACGATTTATGGAGAGTGAAGCAGGACACTACACACTTTTTATTGAGCTAGCCGAAAACTATATCGAGAAAACAAGAGTACGTAAACGGTGGAAAGCGTGGTTGGATTTTGAGAAAAAAATCATGAAAACATTAGAAGTACGAGGTGACAGAATTCATTAAAATGATTCCAACTATTCCTATATCCCTGATCCATTATTTGCAACTCCCCAACCATGAAGAGGCTTGCCAGCTGTTATCAAATGGATTAATTAACCAGACTTGGATTTGTAAAACGCCTCTTTACGAGTCTCCCGTAGTCTTACAACAAATCAACCAGCATGTTTTTAAAAAACCGCTAGAGGTTGTGCACAACCATCGATTGATCTATGAAACCTGGCAACAACAAGAATCCAATTACTCCTTTAAAATTGCAGCACCTCTACCCTTTCCAGACCACACATTTATTTTCTTTGATGAAATGGGACAGGCATGGCGAATGCAAGAATTAATTGCAGACACAGTAAGTATCACCAAGCCAACCCATCTAAAACAACTTTTTGAAGCGGCTCGTTGTTTTGGAGAATTTGCAAGAATGACACAAAAAATTAATAGCCAAGCACTTTTTTCAACCTTGGACAATTTTCATAACCTGCGCTACCGATACGAACAGTTTCAAACTTCGAAAACTACCGGAAATACAGACCGAATCAATCAAGGAGCCTCACTGATCTCGCAGTTAGAGAATAGAATAAAGTATGTTAGTCAGTTTGACATAATCACGCAGTCAACATTGCAATTTCCAGAACGAATTAGGCATCATGATGCGAAAATTGCCAATCTGCTTTTTTATAAATCATCCCATAAAGTTGCAGCTATACTTGATTTGGATACCACAATGCCTGGCTATTTCTTTTCAGATCTTGGTGACATGATTCGATCGATGGCAGGTAAAACTGACGAAAATCATACCACTCTACAAGACATCGGGATTGATGAAGAGGCCTATGATACCATCATCAAAGGCTATCAATCTTCACTAGAAAATCATAGCACACCTGAGGAAAATACATGGATACACTGGTCAGGGATTTGGATCATATACATGCAATGCCTACGATTTATAACTGATTATTTTTCTAATGACCAGTATTATCGAATTGAGTATCCGCAACAGAATTGGGACCGCGCTTGGAACCAGTTTTACCTATTAAAGGCGCTAGAAAAACATCTTTACCAAAAATTTAATTTTGATCCTCTCAACACTTAGTGTTTAGCATTTAAAATGTTTTAGCTCATCTGAAAAGTCTAAAAAAGGGTAGTTTTTTTGTAAGGTGTCAGCTTTTTCTGAAAATTGGGTAAGGAATTGGTGATGTGAAGGGCTATTGGCATGTTGGGGCCGATGACGGTAAGCCAGTTGTATTTTCTTGATCTGCTCTGCTAAGTCTTGAGCTTTGGGACTTAAACAAGTTTTCATAAAATGATCTATCACAAACGTAGTAGCGGCATAGTTGGGATGAACCAGGTCCACATCATAGAACCGGTAATCGCGCAATATATCCACCACCAGCTCATAAGCAGGAAAATAGTATAAACTTGTGTCTAATTCCTCTAGCTGTTGTATTGTTTCAAAAAGCCGAGCCTTACTTCTGTTGTTGTCTTGAACACCATCTCGAATGTGGCGAACTGGACTGATTGTAAAGAAAATGGATAGGGATGGATTCAGTTTTTTGATTTGTTGAATAGCAAACGAAAAGCTCTTGACCAAGTGATCAATTGGCATCAACTCTTTGCAAAACCAATTTGCAGGAGCTCGGTGGCAATTGGCTACCGGATCATTTACTTGTTTGGAGGCTAGTTTGGCCGAATCAGTTAATCGATATGAAAAGGAAGAACCTAATGTTACAATTAAAAAATTTGCTTGCTTTATAAACTGATGCGCCTGCTGAATCGAATTGTTGATACGTTGAAGTACAACGGCGGGGTTAGGATCTGAAAACCGCGAGTGATGATTCCAGCTATACCAAATCCCATCTAATTCAAAAAGATCCTGCTGACCATACACGCGGGCACTGCAATAGTCATTAAATGCCTGTGTAATTGCGTCTGGCGAGAACAGAATACCGTGCGGATTTTGTAGAACATCAAATTTTAGGTCAGAAAGACCCGCCCCAATGTGCTCGGAGAAACATGAACCCACAAAAAGTAATTTACTGGGATAGTTCACGAGTTGTGAAGGAGGTTTTATATTAATTGGCAGGGACCACTGCATGTTATGAAAAAAGTTGTTGTGCAATTTTTGCACATTTTATGAGCTGTGAGGAGTCTAGGTGGGTTTCCACTTTTTGTTGAGAAAACCAGTTGAACAGATTAAAGGTGTCCAGATTACCCACTCTTTCACTCCCTGTAAAAGGACAACCTCCAAATCCCCCCAATGCACCATCAAAGCGATTACAGCCCGCTTCAAATCCAGCCCTCACTTTTTCTTCCCAATTGCTTTTTTCACCGTGCAGATGAAGTCCTAAATGTGCTTCAGGAAACGTTTTAATGGCTAATGAAGTTAGTTCGTAAACCTGTTTAGGAGAAGCAAGCCCCACCGTATCCGCCAATGCAATAACGTCAACTCCCAACTTCAATTGCCATTCGATTAGTTCGAGTACCTTTTTATGACTGTAATGATCCCCATAGGGATTATCGAAAGCCATAGAGAGATATACAACCATTTCCTTATGAACGGACTCACATAAGTCCATTATTTGTTTAACAGTATCAAAAGATTCAGCAAGAGTTTGACGTGTATTCTTGAGTTGAAAGGTTGGCGACACAGAGAAGGGATACCCCAGTACATCAATGGCATGATGATTTATAGCATCGGTTGCACCACTAATTCCCGCCACAATAACTAAAAGTTTAGTAGCACTTCCACCCCGTATGATTCCATTTATCACTTCGGGTGTATCAGCCATTTGTGGTACAGCTTTTTTGGAAACAAAACTGCCAAAATCAAGCGTATGAAAACCTACTTGTAAAAGAGCATTGAAATAATCAATTTTTTGAGATGTGGGAATCAAAGAAACTAGTCCTTGCATGGAATCCCTTGGACATTCGATGAGTTGTAAACCTGAATTTCTCATACGCGTTACATCCGCTGTTTCATGGCTTCATACAAAATGATTCCGGCCGAAACAGAAACGTTTAATGAATCAAAATCTCCCTGCATGGGTATAAACACTGATGAATCTGCCCCTTTTAGTAAGGCTGGATAAATTCCTTTATCCTCGCTTCCCAAAATGATACAGCAAGGAATTTCAAAATTTGCTTCGTGTAAAGAAACATCCCCCTTCATTTGTGTAGCATAAACCTGCACTCCATTTAAATGAAGGGTATCGATAGCTTTTAAGAGCGAATCAACTCTGCAAACCGCTATTTTTTCTAGTGCCCCTGCAGAAGTTAAGATAGCATCCTCTTGTAAAGCTCCTACTCCTTTATCTGGAATAATAATTGCATCAACCCCTGTACAATAAGCTGTGCGGGCAATCCCACCGATATTTCTTACATCAGTAATACCATCTAACATCAAGAAAAGTGGTGCTCTCCCAGCCCCTACCACCCAGTCAATCACTTCTTGCAGGGTTTGGTAAGTTATTCGGGATTTCAAAGCTACACAACCCTCATGATCACCTGCGTTGAAACTGTCTAATTTAACAGCAGGTACTACTTGAACAGGTACAGTAGCCAGCGCAGCCGCTTTTTTAAGTTGTACCAATAAATTGGAGGAAAGTGTTGCGCTGATATAAACTCTATCCAGTGACTCTCCTTGCTCCAATGCTTGTAATATAGTACGTGGACCCAGAATGAGTTTATTTTTTTTAGGTCGGGCTTGCTTATTTCTAAATGATTTCACTTGGCAAAGAAAGGAAAAAAAAGACCCGCTGTGAAATCAGCGGGTCTATAATAATTTACTTAAGTTTAGTTGAGTCGAAAAGCTTTTTTTACTTTGCTCACATAATCGAGCTTTTCCCAAGTAAATAATTCCACTTTTCTTTTAATCTGCTTTCCATTGGGGCCGTTAAACACCTTTTCAACTACAGCAGGAACACGACCCATGTGTCCATAAGCAGCTGTTTCTGAATACATCGGGTTGCGCAATTTTAATCGCTGCTCAATAAAATAGGGACGCATGTCAAAAACCTGCTCAACAATTTTTCCAATTTGACCATCCGTTAGATTAACTTTTGCCGTACCGTATGTATTTACATTGATACTCGTAGGTTTAGCTACGCCAATTGCATAGGAAACTTGTACCAGTACTTCATCTGCAACACCTGCAGCAACAAGATTCTTTGCAATATGCCTGGTAGCATAAGCTGCAGACCGATCCACTTTTGAAGGATCTTTTCCACTAAAGGCACCACCACCGTGCGCTCCTTTTCCCCCGTAGGTGTCCACAATAATTTTACGTCCGGTTAATCCTGTATCCCCGTGTGGTCCACCAATCACAAACTTACCTGTGGGATTGATGTGATATTTAATATCATCGTTGAACAGCTTAGCGTACTTTTTATACTTGCTTTTAATACGAGGAATCAAAATATTGATTACATCTTTTTTAATACGCGCCAACATCTTAGCCTCTGCATCAAAATCATCATGCTGTGTAGATATTACAATTGCATCGATACGAACAGGTTTGTTATTGTCGTCATACTCCAACGTGACCTGGCTTTTAGCATCTGGACGCAAATACGGCATTTTAGAGTTTTTCTCTCTGCGAATGGTAGCCAACTCAATCAATAAGTTGTGGGCCAGATCAAGTGCAAGAGGCATGTAATGCTCTGTTTCGTTGGTTGCATAGCCAAACATCATTCCCTGGTCACCCGCACCTTGCTCTTCTTTCTTTTTCCGGTCTACGCCTTGGTTAATGTCCGCTGACTGTTCATGAATGGCGGATAATATACCACAGCTATTTGCCTCAAACATATATTCACTCTTAGTGTACCCAATTTTACGAATTACACCACGAGCAATTTCTTGTACATCCAAATAAGCCTTTGACTTAACCTCTCCGGCCAGGACTACTTGTCCAGTTGTAACTAATGTTTCACAAGCCACCTTTGATTGCGGATCAAAGGCAAGAAAGTTATCAATCAAAGCATCAGAAATTTGGTCTGCCACTTTATCAGGATGTCCTTCACTGACAGACTCAGAAGTAAAGAGATAGGGCATGGATTATTGGTTTAGGCCCACAAAGATAAGAGGAGTAAAGATTGAATGATTAAGGCTTGGAATAAATTATCCGGAGCCTTAGACGTTTAGATGGATTCAAATAGTTTCCGCCAGCAAAAACAGCCCTCCCATATGCAACAAGGTCATTGACATATACAGCACCCCAATATTTATATAAAGGCGAAAAAAGATTGGTTCTTCCAGGTGCGTATACACGAAGCTTAAAATTTGAAGAATCGTTTGTTACAATTTTTTGAACATAACGGGTGATATCAAAGCGATAAGTGCTATCTCCTAAAAGGTTCCCACCAAAACGACCATTATCATAAGCAAATGATCCATAGTTATCTCGTATACCCATATCCAGATCAAAGGTCAATGCCGTATCCCCTCTTGTGTTCACGCGATCCAACAGTAAACGTTGTGGAAATACAAAAGAAGATTGCTGTGGCGTTGGCAAGGGCGTTAAGATAAGTTCAGCTTTATGTACTATAACATTGCTTAGTGTATCCAAACCTGGAATGTTGATGGTCGCGTAGGAACCAGGAGTAGAAGCAATAAAAATCTTGTCGTCACGAGTTTGGTTATTGGTCAGATAGGTTGCCCACTCGCCGCCAGGCGTGCGCTTAACAAGGTTTGCCTGGGTGGTTTTACTGTGAAAGAATTCAGTAAATGTAGTATCAAGACTACCATTTTTTCTAACCCGGTAATATACGATCAGCTTAGTATTAGCATCCGTCGGGTTAATATAGGTAAGCCCATTTCCTATTTGATCTGTTTTGACGGCAAATCCCCGAAATAATTTCTTGAAAATTGAGTCACTTCTATACCCCCCATTAGCGGTGGCGCTTGTATCATAATTAGTGAGCCTTACTCCAAAAGAATTATCCAAGGGTATACGTAAAACGTTCACCAGTTTGGTGGTATCTCTTCTACGAATCACCGTAACAGTATCTTTTAAGCGCTTTAATGTAAATGTTTTACTACCCAACTCCAGCGGACGAACAGTAAAGTCTGGATGATCGTATCTGTAAAGTACCGTGTCCGTAAAGCCAGCTTGTTGAGATATTTCAAATACGCGAAGTCGAGAGGTTGAGTTTGTATCCCCATATACGCCCTGATAGGACAAGGATAGTATTACAGAATCTACAGCCACCAGTGAATCCTTTTGATAAAAGGGGTAGATCATGGTGTTGGGCGGAAGAATTGAAAAATAACCGTCCGCTCTGAGTTGGCCGAAGGCATCATCCTGGTTGATGTAACCCAATGCCATCAAATCCGTAGAAAGGACACGCGAGGAATCTGGTAATAAAAAATTATCAGTTTCGGTCGATAAAACGGTCTCAAAAGTAGAAATGTTGTCAACAGGAGGAATCAACCCATTTCCTAAGGTTGTGGAATCATTGATTTTGGTACAACCTTGCCAAAAAGACACAGCCAACAACAAAATCAAAATTGAAAAGGAGTAGAATTTATGCAAACGCATTAGTAAAGGGTATTGAAAGTTACTTGGACGCAAGGTCGGTGTACAGTTGTAAATACTCTGTTAAATCCCCCTCTTCATTGTATAAAAGGGTCTTTTTACCTCTCACCTTGGTGAACTCTTCAGTAAGCTTCTTTTCGATCTTTTCAGCGCCGAATGTTATGGCATCAGCAAAGCTAGCCCCACCGCGCTGTAATGCCGTGTTAGTACCTTCTTTAAAAACCTCTAGGTCTTTGTCTTTAAGAGATGGATGGATCAGTGCCTTTTTTAAAAACCCTGCACCCAATTTTTCCTTAAATGTATTTTGACCAATCGTATAAACTACTTTGCTGTGTGCAAATACAGGCTCTTTTTTATAAAGCGTCTTTAAGTAGGCAGGGATCAAACCAGTCATCCATCCGCTGCAATGGATAACATCAGGCGGCCAACCAAACTTTTTTACAGTTTCCATAGCTCCTTTACAAAAGAAAATAGTACGCAAATCATTGTCGTCAAACCATTTCTCATTTTCATCATGAAAAACGAACTTGCGTCTGAAAAGCTCCTCATTATCCAAAAAATAAACTTGTAAACGAGCGCTTGGAAGGGACGCTACTTTAATTTGTAGTGGCAAGTCATCGTTATCAACTGAAACATTTATTCCAGACAAACGCACAACTTCATGCAACCGATGACGTCTTTCGTTAATAACGCCAAAACGAGGCATTATACAACGAACCTCAAATTGGCTATCGTTGGCCTTGATTGCCAGCTTATTGACCATTTCTGCAAACTCGGTCAGCTCCAGGTAAGGAGACATTTCATTTGCAATGAACAGGATTCGTTTTTTTGCAGTCATAAGGTTTGCGAAGTTAGCAAATTAATCGGTCAACCACACTAATTTGCAAGCTGAAATGTCTAAACGACTCATTACCACCGGCCTACAATACATTGCCTTTTTGGGAATTGGGCTTCTCTTTGCCTGGCTGTCATTAAGGGAATTGGATCAGGAAAAATGGACTCAATTAAGAGCCTCCCTCCATAGTGCAAAAATGTGGCTGGTTATCCCCGTCTCGATGCTTCTACTATTGAGCCATTACTTGAGGGGGTTGCGTTGGAAATTATTGATTGATCCCATGGGACACCCGGTAAAACCAATGAATGCTTTTTTAACAGTACTGATTGGTTATTTGGTAAACCTGGGCGTCCCACGCTTGGGTGAATTCATTCGTTGCACAGCCCTCTCGCGGTATGAAAAAATAGAAGTAGAGAAACTTGTGGGCACTGTTATTGTCGAACGTTTGTTTGATGCGATCTGCTTGGTAATTGTGTTTGGATTAACCTTAGGACTCCAACCTGATTTATATGAAAAATTCAGCAGTGCAATTACAAAAACAGCCTCACCCACCCCTGCTGACAATAATCAACTTGCGGGCTGGGTTATTGCGATTCTCATCCTATCGTTATTAGGGTGGATGTTTTGGAAAAAGAAGAAAATCAATGATATTTTAGAACAAATTAAAACGGTAGCACAACGTATACTGAATGGGCTGCTCTCAGTCAGAAAACTTAACAAACCTCAAAGCTTTTTACTGCTTACCGCATTGATTTGGATGCTATATCTCCTTTCAGGCTTCATCGGCTTTATGGCTTTTGATGCAACTCGTATCTATGGGCTAAAAGAAGCGCTGACCATTCTTTCGGTTGGCAGCATAGGTATGATTATCTCGCCGGGGGGAATTGGTGTATACGCCTACCTAATATTACATACCATGCAACAATACGGACTGGATTACACAAATGCACTTGCCTTTGGTTGGATTCTATGGCTCGTACAAACAGCAGTGATCCTTTGCGGAGGAGTGATTAGCTTTGGAATTCTGCCATGGATCAATGCTCCAAAAAATAATTCAATAAATCGCTTATCATGAATTTTTCTAATTGGTTTACTTCTTCCACCCCTCATCCAGGTGTTAGTACCGGACAAAATTGGATTGAAACTGCACAAAAGCCAATTTCATCTTTTTCACCTGTTGATGGCAAACAAGTGGGTGCTATAATACCCGCTTCAAAAGAGGCCTATGAAGCTGCTATAAAATCTGCGGCAAAAGCATTTGAAATATGGCGAATGGTACCAGCTCCAAAGAGAGGAGAAATTGTTCGTCAAATGGGTGAAGCAATCCGGCTAAACAAACAACAATTGGGTGAATTGGTTTCTTACGAGATGGGAAAAAGTTTACAGGAGGGCTTAGGCGAGGTGCAAGAAATGATTGATATCTGTGATTTTGCAGTTGGTTTATCCAGGCAATTACATGGACTTACCATGCATAGTGAGAGGCCTGGCCATCGAATGTATGAGCAATATCATCCATTGGGAATAATAGGTATTATTTCAGCATTCAATTTTCCTGTAGCCGTATGGAGCTGGAATAGTATGCTGGCCTGGGTTTGCGGTGATGTATGTGTATGGAAGCCGTCTGAAAAAACGCCACTTTGCGCTATTGCCTGTCAAAAAATAATCGCAACTATACTTCAAAAAAATAATCTACCAGAAGGTATAAGCGTTCTAATCAATGGAGATCGAGAAGTTGGTGAATGGTTAACATCAGATTCCCGCATTCCTCTGATTTCAGCAACTGGCTCAACACGAATGGGAAAGCAGGTAGCCACTACCGTAGGCGCCCGTCTTGGCAGAACCTTATTGGAGTTAGGAGGTAACAATGCCATTATCATAACGCCCGAGGCAGACCTTGACATTGCAATACGTGGAGCGCTTTTTGGCGCTGTGGGAACAGCGGGGCAACGATGCACCACTACCCGAAGATTGATTATCCAGGAGAGTATCTATGAAAAAGTGAAAGAAAAATTGAAAGCAGCATACCAACAAATAAAAATTGGTAATCCCTTGGACAGCCAAAATCATATGGGGCCTTTAATAGATAAAGAAGCTGTAAACCAGTATCTCCGGGCTATTGAGGATTGTAAAAAAGCAGGCGGACAGTTTGTTGTAGAGGGAGGAGTACTAGAAGAAGAAGCTTTCAAAAGCGGATGTTATGTAAAGCCATGCATTGCTGAAGTAGAACATCACTTTCCGATTGTTCACCACGAAACATTCGCACCCATTCTATACTTAATCAAGTACCAAAATTTAGAACAAGCCATTGCTATACAGAATGAAGTGCCGCAAGGCTTATCCTCCTCTATCATGACACTCAATATTCGAGAGGCTGAACAATTCCTGAGCGCTGCGGGGAGTGATTGTGGTATCGCTAATGTAAATATCGGCACAAGCGGAGCTGAAATTGGCGGGGCATTTGGAGGTGAAAAAGAAACGGGGGGTGGACGTGAAAGCGGTAGTGATGCTTGGAAAATTTATATGAGAAGACAAACTAACACGATCAATTATAGCAAGGAGATCCCACTAGCGCAAGGAATAAAATTTGACTTTTAAAAAAATACCATGAAAAATAGACTTACTGCCTCCATCCTTTTTTTAGTTCTCAACACATTGTTCCTTCGGGCGCAAGAAATACCAAAAGGCTGGCATCTGTTGGATCGCGCTTCACAAGGCTACTTTGGAATTAGTCTTGATAAAGCTTATTCTTTCTTGAAAGAATCAAATAAAAAAAGTAACCGCGTCATTGTAGCGGTTATAGATTCAGGTATTGATACTTTACATGAGGATTTGAAATCAGTGCTATGGAAAAATCCAAGAGAGATCGCGGGCAACGGCAAGGATGATGATAAGAATGGGTATGTTGATGATTTATATGGATGGAACTTTCTGGGAAGTAAGGATGGATTGAATGTAACCAAAGACTCGTATGAGGCGGCCCGCGTTTATCATCGTTTTAAGCAAGCCTATGATAGTATTGACCCAGCTGTAGTAAAATTCAACGCGGCCGGCTTTGCACAATATGAAATGTGGCGTAGGGCTAAACAAGAAATAGCGCAAGGCAGTGAGAGTGCAGCAGAACTTATCATGTTAAAAAGAATCTATGCAAACCTGGTCAAAAGCGACAGTTTGCTACGTAAGTGTTTTGGGAAAGACACTTTCCTTGGAAAGGAGTTGGCCACGCTAACAGTTACTGAGCCTGAACAAAAAAAAGCAAAAAATGCACTGTATAGCTTAATGTCAAACAATGATGCTTTAGAGACCACTAACGTCAGTTTTATAGGAGAGCTTAGTGCTTACCTGGATGGCTTAGCGTCTAAAGCGAATGCTGCAAATCAAGCTCCTTTTCCGTATCGTGCAAGTGTGGTAAACGACAATTACCAAGACATCAATGACCGTTATTACGGGAACAATAATATAATGACCAGCCCTGATGCAGCTATGCACGGCACCCATGTTAGTGGCATCATAGGAGCAATCCGGGGAAATGATAAAGGAAGCGATGGTATAGCAGATAATGTAAGCATCATGACCATCCGTGCTGTACCAGACGGAGACGAGCATGACAAAGATATTGCGCTTGCTATTCGCTATGCAGTTGACAATGGTGCACAAATTATAAACATGAGTTTTGGAAAAAGTTTCTCGCCTGAAAAAAAATGGGTGGATGAAGCTGTTGCTTATGCAGCATCCAAGGATGTGCTGCTGGTTCATGCAGCAGGAAATGATGGCAGAAATCTGGATACAAGCTACAACTACCCCACTTCTAAATTTTTAGATGATAAACGTGCTACAAATTGGATTACGGTGGGAGCAAGTGGCGACCCTGCAGCTGGTGGTGTAACAGCGGGTTTTTCCAACTATGGAAAAGAAGAGGTGGATGTATTTGCACCTGGTGTAAAAATTTACTCTACTGTACCAGGCGGAAATACCTACCAATTTTTGCAAGGAACAAGCATGGCCTCCCCAGTTGTTGCTGGTCTGGCTGCTCTTCTTTTAGAGTACTTTCCTACGTTAAGCGCAAGACAAATTAAAGATGTGATTGAACGTTCATCCATCCCGTTTACCGACTCAGTTCGAACTCCAGGTACTGGTAAATTAACCACACTCAATAATTTATCAAAAACCGGAGGCCTTGTCAACGCTTATGAGGCCGTAAAATTAGCAGCCACTATTAAAGGCGAGAGAAAGTTAGCGATTGCACGTACACCGGAAAAAACAGGCACCCTGCCTGCAACACCCAAAAAAACGAAAGGCTTTTAACGTAAAAGGACAGGTAGGCATCGTTTCTTATATTTGTAATTCAAGCTGGAAGCATGGGAAAGAAAATAGAAGATGTTGATGCAAATTTAACTGGGGACGGCATTAAGTTTGAAGAAGTCAAATCCAGTTGGTTTCGTCGTATAAAAAAAGGGATCAACACAAAAACTTCAGAAAAGAAAGAAACACCTGAAGGACTTTGGAATAAATGCCCTGAATGTGGCCTGATAACAGTTGCTCTTGAGTTAGAGGAAAACTTACATGTTTGCCCAAAATGCGATCATCACTTTAGAATTGCCAGCGAAGATTATTTCCATTTATTATTCGATCAAGGCGAGTATACGGAGCTATTCACCTCCATTCGTAGTAAGGACAAACTGGGCTTTACTGATTTAAAGCCTTACCAAAAAAGATTGGAAGACATATGGAGTAAAACAGATCTGAAGGATTCGATGCGAGTTGCTACCGGACAGGTTCACGGAAAAGGTCTAGTAGTAGCTTGTATGGATTTCGAGTTTATTGGAGGCTCTCTGGGTAGTGTGATGGGAGAAAAATTTTCCAGGGCAGTTGACTATTGTATTGCCAACCAATTGCCTTACCTGGTTATTTCAAAAAGCGGAGGAGCTCGAATGATGGAGAGTGCATTTTCACTCATGCAACTTGCAAAAACCAGTGGGAAACTATCCCAATTGAGCGATGCACAGCTCCCCTATATCTCACTGCTTACCGACCCCACATTTGGTGGCATTTCCGCCTCTTTTGGCATGTTAGGTGACCTAAATATCGCAGAGCCTGGTGCCTTGATAGGTTTTGCAGGTCCACGTGTGATAAAAGAAACAATTAAAAGAGATTTACCCGAGGGTTTTCAACGAAGTGAGTTTATACTTGAACATGGTTTTCTAGATTTTATAGTTCATCGTAAAGAACTGAAAGAAAAATTAGCGGAGCTGATTTCCCTTTTTAAATCGTAATGATTTCATTAATTAATCGGCAAGCCACTTTTACTTACTTCATTGAGGACAAATTTGAAGCGGGTCTTCAATTGCTAGGTACTGAGGTAAAATCTCTTCGGGAGGGAAAAGCAAGTTTTAATGATGCCTATTGCCTGCTTGAGGAGGGAGAGGTATGGATCAAGTCACTTCACATAGCCCCCTATAGTCATGGTTCACACGCTAACCATGATCCAATTCGAACGCGAAAATTGCTGCTGCAGAAAAGAGAGATAAAAAAAATTGAATCACGGCTAAAAGAAAAGGGGTATACCGTAGTTCCGCTAAAGATATTCTTTAGTTCAAAAGGATTTGCCAAAGTTGAAATAGGCCTTGCCAGAGGTAAAAAACAAGCAGATAAAAGGGAATCCTTAAAAAAGAAACAAGCGGAACGTGAAATGAAAAGAGACTTATCCGATTAATCAGCATTGAACAACTCAGGCTGCGCTTCCCCCGCTGTTTTTGATTTCACCCACTCCATTTCTGTTGATTTACTATAATCCGCCAATTTAGTTCCAACTGTTTTCCAACCCGTCACTTCTGCTATTTTATTAATTTTCAATTTGGCCTTTCGCAATTGTGCTCCCCTTCCTTGCTGTATGGCTAAAACAGGCTCATTTTCGGTAGTAACCGCCTCGACATAATTCTCTGCCCCTTCTTTAATAAAAATGAATTTTGTTTTTAACGTACTAGTCTCCACCAGGAATCGTTTAACCAAATATTGTTTTTTATCAAGATCAGCATAAACGGCCGTGATTACAGAAGAAGGATTAAATTTTTCAATGAGCAGTACTTTTTCGGGATCAAACTTCTGAGTTACTTCCTGGTCACATATCTCATATGCACCTTCTTGGTAAATCACTAAAATTTTTTCTTCCGGCTCAAAGGAACCAATTAAAATTCCTTTGTTTTCTGTATTCAATCGGCCAAATTTATCATCAAACCAAAGCTGCTTTGCGGTTGAAACACGAGCCTTACCCGCCTCTTTGAATTTAACAGAACGAATGGGGTATTTAGTTACCTGGTTTCCCAAGCTACTTCTGCCCTTCACTGCTAATTCCTCAAAATAAAAATCAAATTCCTTGATTCTTGCCGTGCAACCTGCGGATAATAGGATTTTTACAACTTCGGCTTCACCGTTAGGATTCACACTTAGGTAGTGAACCTTACTTTTTTCATCTCCTTTTGTCAGATCATACTCCTTGTCTCGCGTAACACCGGTTACATTAAATCGTTTTGCATAACTCACCCCACCCTTTCCATCGGCATATATCAAATTATAAGTAGTCCGTTCGTCATTTTTATGAAAAATAGCTACATGCAATATATCTTTTCCGATAAACGATTTTTCGGCCACTTTCACCACTTTCAATATCCCCCTTCTTGTAATAGCAATAATATCATCTAAGTCAGAACAATCAAACAGGTATTCATCTTTCCGAAGGCCGGTACCAATAAATCCTTCCTCCCGATTTACATAAAGCTTTGTATTTACAATTGCAACTTGTTTAGCTTGGATGACCTCAAATTGCTTTATCTCTGTTTTACGTTCACGACCTTTTCCATATTTTTTCTGGAGATTCTCATAATAAGCAACAGTATAATCAATCAGATTCTCCAAGTCATGCTTTACTTTCTTTAATTCGGTCTCTAATTGTTTGATCTGGGCCTCAAGTTCTGCAATGTCCAACCGGTAAATTCTCCGAACTGGCTTCTCCGTCAATTTTACGATATCCTCACGCGTAATGGCCCTTTTTAATTTTTT
>CAIRNW010000030.1 GCA_903879995.1 uncultured Bacteroidota bacterium | reverse complement strand
TGCACGATCATCGAGGCGGGTCCCTGTGTAGTTACCCAAGTGAAGTCCAAAGACACGGACGGGTACAGCGCTCTCCAACTATCTTTTGGAGACAAGAAAGAAAAGCGTGCTACAAAAGCCGAAGTCAATCATTTTTCCAAATCACAAACCACACCGAAGCGTTTCTCGAAAGAGTTCCGCAATTTCTCTATTGAAAAGAACCTGGGTGAAACCGTAACGGTAGACATTTTCTCTGAAGGAGAAACTGTTGAGGTTGTAGGAACTACCAAGGGTAAAGGATTCCAGGGTGTTGTAAAGCGCCATGGTTTCAGTGGTGTGGGCCAGCAATCACATGGTCAGCATGACCGTCAGCGTGCACCCGGATCATTGGGTAACTCTTCTGATGCCAGCCGTGTTATGAAAGGTATGCGTATGGCCGGACGTATGGGAAATGATCGCGTTAAAATGAAAGGCCTCAAAGTGGTGAAAGTTTTCGCTGAGAAAAATTACATCCTTGTGAGCGGTTCCGTACCGGGTCATAACGGCTCCATAGTCCTTATTCAAAAATAATCGCGTACAACACAATTATAAACTGAACGCAACATGAAACTCGACGTCTTAAATACAAAAGGTACAGCAACTGGTCGCTCCGTAGAATTACCGGAGGAGATCTTTGGTGCTGAGCCGAATAATCACGTAATCTACCTGGCTGTTAAGCAATATTTGGCTGCACAGCGTCAAGGTACACACAAGGTGAAAACACGTGCTGAAGTAAAAGGTGCTAGTCGCAAATTGCACAAGCAAAAAGGAACTGGTGGTAGCCGTAAGGGTAATATCCGTAACCCTTTGTACAAAGGGGGTGGTACTATTTTCGGACCCAAGCCACACAGCTATGATATCAAAGTAAACCGTAAGGTGAAAGACCTTGCAAAGATCTCTGCTCTTAGCTACAAAGCAAAGGATAATGCTATCCTGGTTGTTGAAGATATCAATATGGAAACACCCAAGACAAAGCAACTCATGGAGATCCTCGGTAACTTAAAAGTGGCTGATAAGAAAACACTTTTTGTAACGCCTGATTATAATGACAATGTTGAATTGTCTATTCGCAATGTTCCTTCTGTAATGGGAGTATTACTGAGCGACATCAATACCTACGATATCATGAATTCAGAGGTGTTGGTGATGACGGAGAGTGCCGCAAAAATTTTCGCTGACGAAGAAAAAAGTGAAGCTTAATTAACTGCATAAAACAAGCGTAATGAAACTTTCTGAAGTACTGATCAAGCCCATCCTGACTGAAAAGGCAAATGCCCAACAGGAGAAGCTTCGTCGCTATGCTTTCAAAGTGGCTCGTAAGGCCAACAAATTGGAAATTAAAAAAGCCGTTGAAAGCTTTTATGGAGTAACGGTAACAGATGTAAATACTTCTGTAGTGCCTGGTAAAAACAAAACACGCTTTACCAAGAGTGGTTTTATTTCCGGACGCAAGCCTGCTTACAAAAAAGCAATGGTAACTGTTGCTGCGGGAGAAACAATTGATTTGTATTCCACCATCTAATTAGTTAAAAGAATGGCTTCAACAGCCGCAAATGTTGAGTAAAAAGAAAAAGATATGTCATTAAGAAAATTTAAACCCATTACCGCCGGTACGCGTTGGAGAATTGGCAATGCATATGCTGAGGTAACTACTAATGTCCCTGAGAAAAGCTTGTTAGAAGCGAAGCCTCGTACGGGTGGACGTAACACATCTGGACACTTAACGATGCGCTATCGTGGTGGTGGACATAAGAAGAAGTATCGTATCATCGATTTCAAGCGTAATAAATCAGGAGTAGCTACGGTAGAATCCATTCAATACGATCCAAACCGTACCGCCTTTATCGCTCTATTGGTTTACGCCGATGGCGAAAAGCGTTATATCCTTGCTCCGCAGGGATTGGAAGTTGGAGCAAAAGTGGAGAGTGGTGCAACAGTAGCGCCTGAGGTTGGAAACGCACTTCCCATGCGCAATATGCCATTGGGTACTAACATCCACAATATTGAAATGCAACCTGGGCAGGGTGGTAAGCTGGCACGTAGCGCTGGATCTTCTGCACAGTTGGCAAACAAGGAAGACAGATATGCAGTTTTGAAAATGCCAAGTGGTGAGTTGAGAAAAGTTTTGATTGATTGTTATGCAACTGTGGGTGTGGTTAGTAACAGCGACCATAGCTTACAAAGCATGGGTAAGGCCGGACGTAATCGTTGGAAAGGAATTCGCCCACGTAACCGAGGTGTAGCTATGAACCCTGTAGATCACCCAATGGGTGGTGGTGAGGGTAAAGCCTCCGGAGGACAGCCTCGTTCTAGAAATGGCCAGTACTCTCGTGGATTGAAAACTCGTACAGTAGGCAAATCAAGCGACAAGTTGATCATCCAGCGCAAGAACGGTAGCAAAATCGGAAACAAATAATCTAATTACACAACTATTCTAATATGGCTCGTTCGATTAAAAAAGGTCCTTACATCGCCACTCACCTCGAGAAAAAGGTGTTTGCAATGAACGAAGGAAAATCCAAGAAAGGAGTAATCAAAACTTGGAGTCGTCGTTCTACCATCTCTCCTGAGTTTGTAGGGCACACATTTGCTGTACACAATGGTAATAAGTTCATCCCTGTGTATGTAACAGAATTTATGGTAGGGCATAAACTTGGTGAGTTTGCACCAACCCGCCAGTTCAAAGGACACTCTAAAAAAGAAGGTTAATCCAAGAAATAGTCAACCATGGAAGCAGTAGCTAAACTGAGAAATTATCCTACATCCCCCCGCAAGATGCGTTTGCTTGCCGATATGATTCGTGGTCAGCAGGTGGAGAAGGTGTTATCACAACTTGAATTCAATCCCAAGCATCCCGCAGTACCTCTGCGTAAGCTGGTATTGAGTGCTATCAGCAATTGGAAACAAAAGAATGAGGGTGGAGACGAAAGTCAGCTCATCATCAAAACCATTTTTGTGGATGGGGCTCGCACCATCAAGCGGATGCGTCCTGCTCCACAGGGTCGTGGTTACCGCGTACGCAAGCGTAGCAACCACGTAACGGTAATAGTAGATACGAAAGAGAAAAAATAATATTAAACGAATAACCTACACCAAACATGGGTCAGAAAGCAAATCCGATAGGTAACCGATTAGGCATCATCCGCGGATGGGAGTCCAACTGGTATGGCAATAGAAAAGATTTTGCCAGTAAACTGATTGAAGACCACAAGATCAGAACCTATCTAAACGCTCGTATCAACAAAGGAGGTATCTCCAAAATTGTCATTGAGCGAACACTGGGAAAGCTGATTGTTACAATCCACACTTCAAAGCCTGGAATCATCATTGGTAAAGGCGGTGGTGAAGTAGATCGTATCAAGGAAGAATTAAAGAAGCTTACCAATAAGGAGGATGTTCAGATCAACATTCTGGAAATCCGTCGTCCTGAATTGGATGCGATGATCGTGGGTGATACCATTGCTCGTCAGATTGAAAATCGTATCAATTTTAAACGTGCTACCAAAATGGCTATTGCTTCTGCTCTCCGTATGGGTGCTGAAGGAATTAAGATCAAATTGAGTGGTCGTTTAGCAGGAGCAGAGATCGCACGAAGCGAGGAGTTTAAACAAGGGCGAGTGCCGCTACATACTTTCCGTATGGATATCGATTACGCCAATGTGTTTGCACAAACAGTATATGGTAAGATCGGTATCAAGGTTTGGATTTGTAAAGGAGAGGTGTTAGCAAAGCGTGACCTCAATCCAAATTTTGTAGGCGGAAAGAGTGAGTTAAGCGATCGCCGTGGTGGTGGACGTGAAGAGGGTCGTGGTGGGGAGCGTCGCGATGATCGTCGCGGAGGTGGTGATCGTCGTGGTGGCGGACGTGAGCGTCGCAGTTAAATCAATTATTCATTTACGAAACTTGAAATAGTTAGTCATGTTACAACCAAAAAGAACCAAGCACCGGAAAATGCAAAAAGGAAGAATGAAGGGGGACGCTAAAAGAGGCGCAACCATTTCATTTGGTTCTTATGCACTAAAGGCGTTGGACCAGCATTGGATTACCGATCGTCAGATTGAAGCGGCTCGTCAGGCCCTCACCCGTGAAATGAAGAGGGAGGGTAATGTGTGGATTCGCATTTTCCCTGACAAACCAATTACCCGCAAGCCTGCAGAGGTGAGGATGGGTAAGGGTAAGGGTAACCTGGAATTTTGGGCGGCCGTAGTTAAGCCGGGTCGTATTCTTTTTGAAGTGGATGGAGTAAGTGAGTCTGTGGCACGTGCCTCTCTCGCACTTGCTGCTGGTAAGCTTCCCATTAAAACTAAATTCATTGTGCGCCGTGACCTTGTCACTGCCTAACATTTAAAACTATAGCACGATGTCCAAGAAAACTGAATTTTTAAAAACCCTGCAGGGAATGAATGAGCAAGACCTGCGTGCCCGTTTGGCCGATGATCAGCAACGACTGAAAAAAATGGAGTTTGCACATGCTATTTCTCCCCTGGAGAACCCCATGTCTATCCGCAGTCTTCGCCGTGACATTGCCCGACTAAAAACTGCTCTCGAATCAAAGCAACAGCAAGCCTGATAAATAACCTAACATGGAAGCAAGAAATTTAAGAAAGACCAGGACCGGTGTGGTGACCAGCAACAAGATGGAAAAGACCATCACTGTAGCTGTAGAGCGTAAAGTAAAACACCCGATCTACGGAAAGTTCGTAAAGAAAACGACCAAGTTCCATGCGCATGACGATAAGAACGAATGCAGCATTGGCGACATCGTAAAAATCATGGAAACTCGTCCACTCAGCAAAACAAAGCGCTGGAGATTAGTGGAAGTGGTAGAAAAAGTGAAGTAAAATCTGATTAGGATTAATTGTAAAATAACTTTTGTATGATACAACAAGAAAGCCGATTGAATGTGGCCGATAACAGTGGTGCCAAAGAGGTACTCTGTATTCGTGTACTCGGTAATAGTGGACAGCGCTACGCCCGAATCGGTGACAAGATCGTAGTAACCGTTAAGGATGCGCTACCTGCCGGAGGTATTAAAAAAGGAACAGTTGCTAAAGCGGTGATTGTGCGTACCACTAATAAGCTACGTCGTAAAGATGGTTCTTATATCCGTTTTGATGACAATGCTGTTGTAATTCTTAACCAGTCTGACGAACCACGCGGTACCCGCATATTTGGCCCCGTTGCCCGTGAACTTCGTGACAAGGGTTATATGAAAATTATCTCATTAGCTCCCGAGGTTCTTTAATCACGGAGTAAATCATAAGAAGCAAACTATGAAAGCAAGATTTAAAGCCAAGTACAACATCCGCAAAGGTGATACTGTAGTGGTAATAGCCGGGGATGATAAAGACCTTGCCAAACCACGTACGGTACGCGAAGTGTTGGTTGAAGAGGGTAAAGTAATTGTGGAAGGGGTGAATATTATCACCAAGCATACAAAACCAACAGCCCAAAATACTAAGGGTGGTATTGTAAAAAAAGAAGCGCCCATTCACATCAGTAATGTGATGTTGTGGGATGCCAAAGCCAAGGCTGCTGCTCGTGTAAAGCGTGAGCGTAACAATGGTAAAACAGTAAGAATTTCCAAAAAATCAGGAGAAACGTTATGAGTACAAAAACGTACAAACCAAGATTAGCTGCCAAGTATAAGAACGAGGTAGTACCCAACCTGGTCAAAAAGTTTAACTACGACACGGTGATGCAAGCACCCCGTCTGGAAAAAATTTGTGTAAACCGTGGTATCAATGGTGCGGTATCTGATAAAAAGACAGTAGATATTGCTGTTGAAGAATTGACCACTATTACTGGTCAGAAGGCAGTACCGACCATGTCTAAGAAAGACATTTCAAACTTTAAGCTTCGTAAGGGAATGCCCATTGGTGCAAAAGTGACGCTACGTGGCGAGAAAATGTATGAGTTCATGGATCGTTTGATCTCTGTTGCTTTACCTCGTGTTCGTGACTTCAAAGGGGTGAATGACAAGTCATTTGACGGCCGTGGTAATTATACCTCGGGTGTTACCGAGCAAATCATTTTCCCTGAAATTGATATCGATAAAGTGAGTAAAATCACCGGTATGGATATCACTTTTGTTACTACAGCAAACAGTGACGAAGAAGCATTTGAGTTGCTGAAAGAAATGGGAATGCCTTTCAAAAACGCAAAAAATAACTAATAACCTTAATAAAGACTCATGGCAAAAACTTCCGTAAAAGCCAGACAGCGTAAGCGTGAAAGAATGGTAGATCATTATGCTGCCAAGCGCGAAGCGTTGAAACAGGCCGGTGACTGGAAAGCACTGGATGAATTACCCCGCAATGGTTCTAAAGTTCGTCTTAAGAATCGTTGTCAGTTGACTGGTCGTCCTAAGGGGTACGTTCGCTACTTTGGAATTTCCAGGGTTGCCCTTCGTGATATGGCCCTCAATGGTAAAATTCCCGGACTTAAAAAAGCAAGCTGGTAATCTTTAAAAAAACGAATTATGGTAACAGATCCAATAGCAGACTTCCTGACTCGTATCCGCAACGCACAGATGGCGGGTCACCGTGTAGTCGACATTCCTGCTTCTAACTTGAAGAAGCGTATGACGGAGATCCTCTACAACCAGGGGTATATCCTGAAATACAAATTTGAGGATGACAATAAACAAGGTGTTATTAAAATCGCCTTGAAATATGATCCTTCAACCAAGCAACCTGCCATACAAAGTATGGAACGCGTGAGTCGTCCAGGTCTGCGTCAGTATGCAAAACCTGCTGAGTTCAGACGTGTAAAAAGTGGATTAGGCGTTGCCATTCTATCTACTTCAAAAGGTGTGATGACCGATAAGGATGCAAAAGCGCAGAATGTAGGTGGTGAGGTGTTGTGTTATATCTATTAAAAACAAAGAATATGTCACGTATAGGAAGAAAACCGATTTCAGTTCCCAATGGTGTTACCGTTACAATTGGGAAAGACAATGTGGTAACCGTAAAAGGTTCCAAGGGCGAATTGAAGCAAGCGCTTGATCGCGACATTGTTGTTGAAGTAAAGGACAACCAAGTTGTATTAGGTCGTCCCACCAATCAAATTCGCCATCGTGCATTGCATGGTTTGTATCGTGCATTGCTCTCCAATTTGATTAAGGGGGTTACCGAGGGATATGAGCGTAAGCTCGAGTTGATCGGGGTAGGTTTCAAAGCTACCAATGCTGGTAATGTGCTGGACTTGTCTCTTGGTTATTCTCACAATATCATTTTTGAAGTTCCCAAGGAATTGAAGGTAGGTACTGCACAGGAGAAGGGACAGAATCCCATCATCACATTGGAGGGTATCGACAAGCAATTGATTGGTCAGGTGGCTGCCAAATTGCGTAGCCTTCGTAAGCCAGAGCCTTACAAGGGTAAGGGAGTTCGTTACGTGGGTGAAGTGGTTCGTAAGAAAGCTGGTAAAGCGGCTGGTAAATAATTAAATGTTTTTTAAAACAGTATAAGAGATGACTCCTCAATTTAAAACCAAAAGAAGGCAAAATATCCGCTATCGTATTCGTCGTAAGATTAGTGGAATTGCAACAAGACCTCGCTTGTCTATTTACAGAAGCAATGCCGATATCTATGCTCAACTGATTGACGATAACAATGGGCAAACAGTAGCTGCAGCTTCTTCTCGCGATAAGGATATTGCTGCACAGAAAGTGACCAAGACCGAAAAGAGTAAATTAGTCGGTGCTGCTATTGCCCGCAAGGCGGTGGCGCTTGGTATTACTGAAGTAACCTTTGATCGTGGAGGTTATCTTTATCATGGTCGTGTTAAGTCAGTTGCTGATGGAGCACGTGAAGGAGGACTAAAGTTCTAATTAATTAAACGCAACAAAAAAACTATACATGTCAAAGCTCAATTTGAACAGAGTAAAAGCCGGCGACCTCGAGTTGAAGGACAAAGTCGTAGCCATCAACCGTGTGGTAAAAACTACCAAAGGTGGTCGTGCCTTTAGTTTTTCTGCCCTGGTGGTAGTTGGGAATGGAAATGGTGTAGTAGGGCATGGTCTTGGTAAAGCTAAAGAAGTGCAAGAAGCTATAACCAAGGGTATTGAGGATGCTAAAAAGAACCTGATCAAAGTTCCGATTATGAAGGGTACTGTTCCTCATGATCAGTGGGCAAAAGAAGGTGCTGCTAAAGTATTAATTAAGCCCGCTGCACATGGTACCGGAGTAATTGCCGGGGGATCTATGCGTGCCGTATTAGAGAGTGCAGGTGTAACAGACGTTCTTGCTAAATCATTGGGATCTGCTAACCCACATAATGTGGTGAAGGCAACCTTCAAAGCGCTTGCTTTGTTGCGTGAGCCTGTACAGGTTGCAAAAACTCGTACAGTTGGATTGAAAAAAGTATTTAACGGTTAAAAGACAGATCATGAAAAAAATTAAAATAACGCTTGTAAAAAGTCCGATTGATAGACCAGAGCGTCAAAAGTTAACGCTGCAGGCGCTTGGTTTAAATAAGACCAACTCAAGTCGTGAAGTAGAAGCTACTCCACAGGTTTTGGGTATGGTTCGCAAGGTTAATCACCTGCTTAAAATCGAAGAATCTAAATAACAAACCGAGCGCACTTGCGCTCCATTTATTAATGCGAGCCCCGTTCAAAATTGCTTTCGGGGCGATGAGTAAACAATAAAAGCTATGAAACTGCATCAACTAAAGCCTGCAAAAGGGGCTACGCACAAAACAAAAAGAATTGGACGTGGAGATGGATCCGGACACGGGGGTACCTCTACAAAAGGAACTAAAGGTGCGCAGAGCCGTACCGGTTTTAAGAACAAGATGGCGCATGAGGGTGGCCAGATGCCTATCCAGCGTCGAGTGCCTAAGCGTGGTTTTAAAAACCCACATCGTGTTTCTTACAAAGTTTTGAACCTGGGACAGCTGGAGCAATTAGCGAGCAAGTACAATATCACCGAGTTTTCACTTGAGAATCTATACATCAATGGGCTGATTAGTCAGACTGATCGTGTGAAAGTGCTCGGAAATGGTGAGGTGAAAGGGAAGTATAGCTTCCGTGTAAATGCCATCAGTGCCAAGGCTAAGGCTGCCATTGAGGCGGCGGGTGGTACTGTCGAGATCGTTGCTTAAATTAGTTGACCAAAACCTCAATTAAACCGTGAAGAAATTTTTTCAAACGTTTCGCAACATTTGGAGTATCGAAGAGCTTCGTGATAAGATTCTTTTTACGCTCTTGATGATTACGATTTACCGGATTGGTGCCTACATAGCATTACCGGGTATAGATCCCATTAAATTGGCTGCCTCTGCTGAAAACAGCACAGGAATATTAGGATTAATTGATGCCTTCTCGGGCGGAGCTTTTAACCAAGCCTCCATTTTTGCGTTGGGTATTATGCCCTATATTTCTGCCTCCATCTTTGTACAGTTACTCACTGTATTGGTGCCTCAGTTCCAGAAAATGCAGAAAGAAGGTGAGAGTGGACGTAAAAAAATTAACCAATACACCCGCTATCTGACTGTGGTAGTAACGTTATTGCAGGCTTCTGCTTACGTTACCTATTTACAAGGCTTAACTGCGCAGAGTGGTGGCATTATCCCCGCCTTTGCTCCCTATTTTTGGCTCTCTACAATAGTGGTATTGACAGCGGGAACTTTGTTTGTGATGTGGATGGGAGAAAAGATCACTGATAAAGGGTTGGGTAATGGTACTTCGCTTATCATCATGATTGGTATCCTGGCCCGTTTGCCACAGTCTTTCTTGCAGGAATTAAGTGCCAAGTCTGTTCGTAATGGACAAATACTGTTGTTCATCATTGAGATTGCTGTATTGATTGCTATTATCATGGGATGTATCCTGTTGGTACAGGGTGTTCGTAAAGTACCCGTCAACTATGCAAAACAGATTGTAGGCAATCGTCAATTTGGTGGTGCTCGTCAATTCTTGCCGCTGAAAGTAAATAGCTCTGGTGTAATGCCCATCATCTTTGCTCAAGCTATCATCTTTATTCCAACCATATTTGCCAATTACAATACACAAGCCAATGATTTCTTACGAGCTATCACTGACCAGACTAATATCTGGCACATGGTGCTGTATTCTGTAGTGGTCATTGGATTTACTTTCCTGTATACGGCTCTTATCTTTAATCCTAAGCAGATTGCAGATAATTTGAAACAGAACAATGGGTTTATTCCAGGTGTAAAGCCGGGTCAGCCTACTGCCGATTATATTGGAGCAATTATGGATCGTATCACGTTGCCGGGTGCCTTGTTGTTAGCCTTGGTGGGTATATTACCTGGTATTGCTGAAAAGTTAGGGGTTACCCAACAGTTTTCAACTTTCTTCGGAGGAACTTCTTTGTTAATCATGGTAGGAGTTATCCTGGATACCTTGCAGCAAATTGAAACGCAGTTACTCATGCGTCAATATGATGGATTAATGAAAAGCGGAAGAATACAAGGTCGTCAAGCCGCTGCTCCTGTTGATATGTAAAAATTTGTTTTGTGAAATTTCAACCCGGCTGAATCTTCGGCCGGGTTTTTTATTTTTTCATAGATATTTGTCACATGATAATTAAGTCTGAAGAAGAGATTACCCATATGCGGGCTAGCGCCTTGCTGGTCAGTAATACCTTGGCCATGGTAGCAGGCGAGCTTCGGGCTGGTATTACCACATTAATGTTAGACCAGCGAATCCATCAGTTTATCTGTGACCATAAGGCTATTCCTTCCTTCCTAAATTATCACGGTTATCCATTTAGTTCCTGTATTTCCGTGAATGATGTGGTAGTGCATGGTTTTCCCAATAGTAAACCGTTGAAAGAGGGAGATGTAATTTCTATAGATGTGGGAGTTGTGTTAAATGAGTGGCATGGCGATCATGCTTACACCTTTTGTATCGGGGAGCCCTCCACTGCAATTTCAAATTTGATTCGAGTTACTAAGGAATCGCTATATAAAGGGATTGAGAAAGCTGTTACGGGAAACCGGGTAGGAGATATATCTTTTGCAATCCAAGAGCACACAGAAAAAAAACATGGCTATGGGGTGGTCAGAGAATTAGTGGGACATGGGTTGGGTAAAAACTTGCATGAGGATCCCCAAGTTCCCAATTACGGAAAGAGAGGTTCCGGACCAAAGTTAAAGGAGGGTTTAGTGCTTGCCATTGAGCCTATGATTAATCTTGGGAAAAAGGAAGTGTATACCGATCAGGATGGCTGGACAGTTCGTACTAAAGATGCAAAAGTTTCAGTTCATTTTGAACATGATGTTTGTGTGCGTAAGGATCAAGCTGAAATATTATCTGATTATACTCCTATTGAGGCAGCAGAACGACTCAATCAAAATCTATTCCCATCCGCCCCTGTAAAACTATTTGCTTAACATCATGGCTTCTTCTCAGCAATACCAGGTGGCGGTAATTGGAGGAGGGGCTGCAGGGGTTTTCACTGCAATAACTGTGGCGCGTCTACAACCAAGTTGGAAAGTTGTAGTGATTGAAAAAACAGGAAAGTTGCTTTCAAAAGTAAAGGTGAGTGGAGGAGGTCGTTGTAACGTTACACATGCCTGCTTTGATAAAAAGGATTTTCCTTTCTTCTATCCAAGAGGAGCCGCCTTGGTAAAAAAAGTTATTCATCATTTTTTTACAACAGATACCATTCAATGGTTTCAGGAGCGGGGAGTAGCATTAAAAACAGAATCGGATGGAAGAATGTTTCCTGTTTCGGACAACTCGCAGTCGGTTATTGATGTTTTATTGAAAGAAGCTTCTCGCTACCAAGTAGAATTTAAATTACATACAGCTGTTGAAGCGGTAATCAGGAAGGATCATTATTTCCAACTCCAGTTGAATAAAGCGGAAGTCATTGAAGCAAATTATTGCTGTGTAGC
>CAIRNW010000029.1 GCA_903879995.1 uncultured Bacteroidota bacterium | reverse complement strand
CACTGCTATCAGTAACAATGTTTATCATAAATACTATAATGATGAAGGTAAGCTTTTATTAGATAAAGCCCTGTTAAATTACTATCAGTCATTAAGATTAATTTTTGAACAAGAAACGAATCAATTAATTGAGTATTGTCACGAAAATAATTTATTATACACTGCCAATATTTTAAAAAAGATTCAGCGATGAAAATATTTGAAAAGCCATATCCACATATCAAATCCCTAAATTTCTTGAACCCCAATGAATACAATGCGATAATGGATTCGGTACTTAATTTAGAATGGGAATTATACGATAAAGGTAGTTACAAGTACAAAGTGAGTAGTATTGACTATGAAAGTGAATGTTACATTCAGAATCAAACAGTCATTGAAAAATTTATTTCAAACGATTTTATTTCCAAGCTATCGGAGATATTAAATATTAAGTTAGAAAAGTGTGTAGATTTTACTTTTCATAAAATGGATGTAGGTGATTTTAGCCAGAAACACACCGACAAAAATAAGTTTGGTCAATTAGCTAGAATCGTGTACTATTTATCTAAACCAGATGATTATGAAGGAGGATGCTTAAGACTTTTTGATTTAGATGGACAAATGATTTATGAAGAATTAAAAATGCCTGTTAACTCTTTGTTTGGATTTCGTTTAACTGATGATTTTTTTCATGAAGTACAAATGATTAGCAAAGGCATCAGATATTGTATTTGTATAACCTATATTTAAGAAAAATGCAACTACTAGAACAACCTTACAAACACTATATTAAAGAAAATTTTTTCTCTCCAGAGCAGTTCCAAATGCTCCGTGAATTTACCCAGCAATCCCGTTGGACATATTACGATAATGTTGATTTTCCTCAATACATCATTCAAAAGAAACTTATTGAAGAGTATTTTTTTAATCAAGAAGCAGGCAGGGAAAAATTTAGCTTTCTTTTTCATATTAATTTTATCCATAGTTTAGAACCTTTATTCAGAATATCCCTAGAGAAATGTGTGGCTATCTCGTTTCACAAACTAATTAAACCTAACTTTAATATCGTTCACAATGATTATAATGAATACGGTGAAAAATTTAGAATAGTTTGCTATCTATCTGAGCCTGAAACTTATGAAGGAGGAGAACTAAACCTATATTCAATGTTTAATCTAAAATCACCTTTTGCTTCATATAAACTTAATGCTAATACCGCATTTATTTTTGCAATGAATCAGGAATCTTTTCACTCAGTCAGTGAAGTGATATCTGGTGAGAGAGTTTGCATAGTAATCACTTATCAATAAGGAATCAAACAATGAAAATTCGTTATCCTATCAATCTGATTTCCAATAATGTTGAAGAAATTATTAGTAATGTATCTGGATTACTAAATGCCAGCCAAGTTGTCAAAGTTACTCCGGGAACAAAAATTGATGATGTTTATTTTATTGGCCCTTATAATTTAGTCAAAGACCTATATGCGAAACACTCAGATGAGCATAAAAATTCACTGTTAATTTTGATTGATGATAGTGCCAAATCTACTCGATATAAGCATAATCAAAAACTTATAGCAAACGGTGTTTATCTTCCTTGTGACTATGAAGGAAATTGCCCCTTTTTAATGCTATATAAAAGGGTTGATGTGCTAAATGGTAAACCTGTTTTAATCAGTGAAAATTACCTAACTCCTGGAGAATTAGTGGTTGTACCGGAAACCTCAGAGCTATTTGCTGTGCTATTTTACAACGATGGAGAAGTTTGTCAAATTCCTGATGATGTTCAGTGGTTTTGCTGGTATTCAGAGCAAGAACAAAATGAACCTGAAGGTACATATAGTATTACATACAAAATAAGTTATGAAGATGAGTATGCTAAAAATGGTTTTCAAGATGCTGAATTAATCACTCTAGATCGACCTCTTTTTGATTATGAAGAATCTGAATTGCCCCAACAATTAATGACGTGGGAAAATCCGGTCGTTCATATTACTCCTATACTTTCTAATCAACAGGCAAAAGAGCTATTAAACCAGCTAAAATTATGCAACGCTTGGATTAGAAGAACAGGAGAAAACAACATACTATATACTCAAGAAACTTTTGATATTTGGGAATACTCTAAAAAAGATAATTCGCCCCAAGTGTTTAAAGATTTAATTGCCAAGCTAGAATCTGATACTTTATTAAAAGTGATGAGAAAATTGACACGGATGAAAGTCAATGAACTTCGTGAAGTGTATGCTTTTCACATGAGGTCAAATGAGTTTATCACTAAACACGCTGATAGTTCTTTGGGGGGACAATTATTAGTTCGTTTTAACTGGCTTTTACAAAGTCCAACAGGTAGAGAGCATGATCTGAGATTTTGGAAAGGAGAAAATACTAACGAGCCAATTACAAGATACAAAGCTGTTCCCAATAGTGCGACTCTTTTCTATCTTGATGATTCTACTCCTCATGATTTAACCCCACTTCCAGAAGACTGCGATCGAGATCGATATAACCTTGTAATTACATTTGGTGATTATGCAAGCTAAATTTTTAAAATCATTAATGTATGAAGCACAATACAAAGATTACTCGCCGGATTTTGTGATGTATGACACTTTATTAGAGAAGAATATTCCTGTTGTTGAGTTTGGCTCAGGAACGGGAAGAATTACTTTGCATCTTCTCGAACAAGGCTACAGAGTTTTTGGTATAGAAACTGATGAAGATTATCAAGGTTTTTTTCTCAATAAAATTAAAGAAAAAGGATTTATAGATAACTTCTGTTATGTGACAGACATAACAGAAGTTGTCGAAATATGTAACATTATTTATCCATTTAATGTATTGTTTCATTTGAATTACCAAGAAGTTGAGGTAGAATTAAATAAACTCTACAAATTTCGCCATTGTTGGAGTAAACTAATTATTGAAACTGACAATATTCAATATATTAATAGCCAAAGCTTTCGTTCTAAATTTAATCAAAATCAAGATTACTTTTTTAAAGAGTTCCCCAGGCAATCTAAATCAAAAATTATCATATATAATGAAGTGATAGAAAAAAACAGCTTGAACATTGTTCTTAAGTTTGAATATTCCCTGTACCTACATAAAGCAGATGATTTGAATCGCATTTACAATCAGATATTTCCAAGTGCAAAATTATATGGTGATTTTAATTTACAATTTTATCGTAAAAACTCTCCTAAATTAATTGCCGTATGTATTAAGTAGATATGGGTAATTGTCTTGTGTTGAAAAACCGCAATGCTAAGCTGTTAAGCGTCTAAATTGCATTCCAGATTTTCTGAACCCCTCTGTGCAAGGGATTTAGCGCAACTGGCACAATGCAATTTGAATGCCGATCAGCTTACTCCCTTCCTGCTGGAAGAATACCGAAGATCGAGAGAGCATCCTACTTATTACACGAGTATAAATACCCAGGGTTGACTGAGATGAGTTCAATAACTCTGATCGCAGGGTGCGTTAACGCAATGTAACGTACACACTATCCGTGCGTTACGCTAACACGCTACATCATATCGCTCGTCAAGGTTAAGCAATTGCCAAGGCGATCGAGCATAACACACTATTGAAGCGGACGTAACCGGTATTTTTAGTGTTGAGATGAAAAGAACGATCTCCGCTCAATTCAGCTGATTATGCCGAAGCGAAAAGTCCATTTAAGTTGTCTGTTTCTAGTGCGATCGTCTCGCCGTAGGTTGGGTTGAGGTACGAAACCCAAAAAGCTTAGGCTTATTATGGTTTAAGAGCGATCGTTCTGGGTTTTGGGATGGGAGCGATCGTTTTTGAGAGCGATCGTTTTTGGGGGGTATAATTACAGCAGCAAAGCGATCGAGGAGCAGTTGGTCTATGGCAGTACGTCAACGCCGTTATCCCAAAGAAGAGTTAGCCGAGCGAGGGCAAAAACTCTATGACTCTGGCATCCGGCAGCAAGTTGAAGCGGGTAATCAAGGCAAAATTGTGGCGATCGACATTGAAACTGGAGAGTTTGAAGTCGATGAAAACGTTGTACCTGCAACTAATCGGCTCTTTGAACGTCACCCCGATGCCCAACCTTGGATCATTCGTATCGGACATCGCGCTGTTTATCATTTCGGGGCACGGAGTCTGAAGAAAAATCCATGATGGAAGGTGTTGTAAATTTGCGGCGTGAAGCCACGCTAACGATTGTAGTTGGAAACTCAAATCAGCAACTACAAGCGATCGATGCAGTGATTGATACAGGTTTCAATGGATTTTTATCCTTGCCCTCTACAATCATCACTACGTTGAACTTACCTTGGAGTGGTTCTGATTTTGTTACTCTTGGTGATGGCAGTGAAACTTGCTTTGATTTGTACACTGGAGCCGTGATCTGGGATGGACAATATCAAGAGATCGATATTGCAGAATCAGAGACAGAACCTTTACTAGGGATGGCGCTGCTTTACAAATATCGCTTGCAGATTGATAATATTGAAGGTGGTAAGGTTAAGATTGAAGCCTTATGAAATTGTTTTGACCTTTCAGTCCTTGGATCACTTACTAACAAGTCATTGCAGGCGGATGCGTAGGGTCATACATCGGCATTTTACTGAGAGACTATTCCGCACCGCTGAACTTAGCCGTTAGCTGGCTTCGCTGGGAGGTCTTGCACTCGCCCTTAAAGTTTGTCAGCAATTGCACAAGCATCTAGGCATAGCTGTTGTCGCCAGTCCCCAAAGCTTTGGCAAGATTCCTGTTTTCAGTGTCACTATGTGACCTAATATGAGCTGAGGACGGTACAAGTATACTCAGATGGATCAGTTTGACATTCCGCTCAGTCCCGAAGGTAAAATCATTGATTTTCTCAGCGATGTTCTTTTGGATGGAACGCCAGAAGAATTTGTACGCCAGCAGTATTTGAGAGTCCTTCATTTTGAGTACCAATATCCTAAAAATCAGTTAGCTAGAGAAGTCCCAATTTATTACGGGTCAAAGGAGCTAAAAGATTCTGAGGGTAGACCTGTTCGAGCTGATATTGTTATCTATGCAACAGCCGCTGCGTGCAAGGCGCGAGATCAAGGCAGAATCGAAATTATTGTTGAATGTAAAGCTCCAAATGAGTCTTCTGGTTATGGGCAATTAGTTTCGTACATTTTTAATACAAGTGCTAATGGTGGTGTTTGGTACAACGGCGACGTTAAATACTATCGACGCTTAAGTACCCCTAGGAATGAATTAATACCCTGGACAGGTATTCCTAGAAAAGGAGAGGCTTGGGATGCACTAGGGCGTAGAAGAAAAGAAGATTTAAAGCGACCAAAAGACATTAAAGGGTTACTCCGAAGATGCCATAACAAACTACATGGTAGAGGTGTTGATGGTGAAGAAGAAGACCTCACAATGGATATGGTTCGTATGATCCTTGCAAAAGCTAAGGATGAAGAATCACCTGATGAGTTCACAACCTTTTATTGTACTCCTGAAGAATACGCAACTCCTGAGGGTCAAGCTCAAGTTGAACAAAGAGTACAGGATTTATTTGCGAAAGTAGTGATAGATAACCCGGATGTATTTGGTGAATATGAAAGGGTTACAGTTGGTAGACGTGCAATAGCCGATGTTGTAGTCGAACTTCAAAATTATCGTCTTTTAAGCGATCTTTTAGAATCTGATGACTGGGATATCATGGGTTATGCCTATGAGCAATATACTGCAACTTATCTAAAGCGTCAGAGAGGGCAGTTCTTTACAAATAGACTCGTCATTGATTTCATGGTTGGTCTTTTAGATCCAACTTATGAGGATGTGATTCTTGATCCTGCTGGTGGTTCTGGTGGATTTTTAACAGGAGTAATGCGTTATGTTCGACGTAAAATTCTTTCTTCAAACTCAACAGGAATTGCCAAGCAGAGACAGCTAGATCGCCACAGAACTCGTCTTTTCATGGTAGAGATTAGCAAACGACTTGTGAAAATTGCCAAAACTGCCATGATCCTTAATGGCGATGGTCATACTGGTATGACTCAAGGCGATAGTCTAGACTCTATTAGTCACTTAAATGAGCATGTTCGTGCGCTAGCTGGAGAGGGTAAGCCTACTCTGATTCTTACTAATCCTCCCTTTGCAGGAGTAGGAGAGGGACGAATTTCAGATAAGAAAATATTAGATAATTTCAATTGCGGTCTTAAATGGACAATACGGGAAGGCAAGTATCAAGCAACTTCTGAACTCGATGATGGTGTGCCGCCTGAAATGCTGTTTTTTGAACGTTGTTTGCAATGGGCTTCACCCGGCGGCAGAATTGGCATCGTTATGCCAAAAAGTTTTCTTGATACCCAAACATATTTTCCAGCTAGACAACTGCTTTTCCGTGACGCGAAGCTTTTAGCTGTAGTTAACTGCCATAAAAATACTTTTCAACCACATACAGGTGTTAGGACTTGCTTAGTCTTTATTCAAAAAAATGGACTTAATGAAAATCCTCCAGATGATTATCCAATTTTTATGGCAATTTCCAAGAAAATTGGACAAGATAGCGAGGGAATACCAATCTTCAAGGAAGATGATAGTGGCTCTAACTTAGAAATTATTGACCATGATTTGGATGAAATTCTAGAAGACTACAATAGATTTCTTCAAAATAATCTTCAACCATCTGAGTATCGCTTCTCGATAAACTTGTCAGATATCAATGGTGATCTCAGAATTAATCCTCAAGCATACTTACCCGATCTAAACGAAACCATTCGGAAGCTTGAATCTCTTGATGGTTCTGATAATTGGTCTATTAATACTCTGGGACAAATTTGTGCTGGAGTCAGAATATTTAAGGGTCCACGCTTAAAAACGGAAAACTTGATTGTTGAACACGATGGAGAATCTGTAGAACCATACTTTACACCGTCTGCTGTACTGCAAGAAAAGGGAGACAGTGCAAAGCTGCTAGATTTATCAAAGGCTTCTGACAGGCAGCTTTCAGCTTTAGCAGCGGTTAGGGTTTATCGGGGTGACATTCTCATTACAAGATCTGGCAGCATAGGGCGTGTAGCATTTATAACTAACCGATTGAATGGGTTAATTGTTTCTGATGATTTGATTCGAGTTAGAATTCCAGATGAAGATCTACGGTTATATGCTTATGCCTTTTTGCAATCAAAAATGGCTCTTGATCAAATGATTTTGAACGAATACGGTTCAGTTCAACAGCACCTTGAACCTCATCATATCTCAAACATTATTATTGCCATACCAACTGATTCTGCCGCATTTAACCAAATTGTAGAAAGAACAAGGAATACCATCTTATTACGGGAAGAACTTGAACAGTCACAGTCTGAGATGCAAAATAGTGTAATCGATCTGTTCTCCGAGCAATTTGGCAGTTAATCTACATGCGGTAGATGCAGCCAGCTAACACTGCGTGGCAGCGGACGGTCGAAAGCTGTTGGTGCTTAGTTCAAGGTTATCTGCCGCCGCTGCACTTCACCGTTGGGCGGCATATCAAAATTGTGATTCTAAGAATATGATGAACCCTGCTTTTGCTATGATTAACCAGCAGTTCATAGCTGGATGTGCAATGGGTCAGCAAGGAATGAATGCTGAGCAGGGTGGTAATTTAAGTGCTGCAATACAATTTTATGATCAAGCTATAGCTTCGATTCAACAATCAATGTTTCTCGCACAACAGTCAGGAATTTATATTCCTGATAATGTGTATTTCTCTGCTTCGTTCGCTCACTTTAGTGCCGCACGTGTCAAAAATGTGTTGGGTTGGGGGCCTATAGCGTGGAATGATTTGAATCAATCCCTTACTGCTCTGAATCAAGCTATCGCGTTAAATTCCAACGTTGTTCAGTATCATGTTTTTGCCGGAACTGTTCTGATGACAATTGGCAATCTGCCAGAAGCAGAGCGTGCCTTCATGACTGCCCTCAGATTGAATCCATCAGAGCCATGGTCACAGTATATGCTGGCATTCCTTAATTCGGCGCGTGGTAATATGGCTGCTGCGAATCAGTACTATTATTCCCTCCAACAAAAAGCTCCTAACTTGCCTCAGATGCCACCAATAACTCAGCCACCTAGCGGTAGTCCTCAAGGGGAAACTAATTGGATCAAGACAACTAGTGAAGTTGCAGATATGTTGACTAAAGTATTTGGTGCTATAGGAGGGTTTCAGAACCTTATGCAGTGGTAGTATTGGTTTTTACCGCGATAGCCCAACAAGCGCTTGCACACGGAACGGAGGGTTAAGCTATTTGTTACGATGCAAAAATTATCGCCGTCCGGTGAAGCGCAGTCCGTTATGCGGCTTTTGGTTATCTGTGGGGGCGTAACCGGAAGGTTACTGGTGAGATGCAATCACCCCATTCATACCTGGCAATTTCGCATCAAAGCTGTATAACCCGCTTGGGCAAAGTGCTTGTCATAGGCAAGTGCTTCAAAAATAACCTGCTCTTCCATAATCTTGAAGGATACACAGTCCGTCTGGCTCCATTCCTTATCAGGGCGTTGTTCGTAGAGTGCCAAAGCAGCCTGAAATTGCACACTGGTTTGAGGAATGACGGTAGTGTTGGGGTGTTGATAAAGACTTCGGATGAGATTCACAGCCGTTTGCCGAAAAAACTCACCCCGATCGCTAAAATCATTCAGCACTTCAACCAAAACCATTTCACTGGTGACAATGTGGGCAGGTTGCACCGCTTTTGAAAGGTTCACCGCTTTGTTGTGTAGATCATCGTGAGGATTTAGCAACGCCACCCAGTAGCCTGTATCTGCAAACACAAACCGCATCAATCCTGTCCTTGCCTCTGTTTCTGGTAGTAATCAAATCTCCTGGCTAAGTCTGTAGGCAGTTTCTTCCATTCGTCATCGGGAACCTGGGATGAAATTTGCGCTACTAATTCCCAAATTGGAGGAGCATCAGGATCAAAGGTGAGTTCACTAAGGGCTGAAGTTTTTTGAACAGTATCAACTTGAATCGCAGGAGTTTGTTTTCTGGAAATTAAGTTCTCAAGCTTTGTAATGGCATCTTGCTCGTTACTCCAAGCTTCATCCCGCAGTTGATTGGCTTTGAGAACTAAGTTGCCAATCTCATCTCTGATCTTGGGTTCAGGGAGTGGAATTGGGACAGAGGAAAACATCTCTTTGTCAACCTCAAGAATCACTGAGCCATAAGAGTTACGAGTGATTAAACAATACCCATAGTCGGAAGCTAGCCAAGCATAGAGATAACCTGCATTCATACCTTTCGCGGCTAGAAATCGGGTTGCATGTTCACTAGCAGTCCATTTTGCCATGTAGGCGGGAATAATCTGCACTCGCCCAATCGTGCCGGAGCGAGTCACTGCAATCATGTTTTCTTGTAGTTGAATTTCAGGCAGATCCTTAGTGTGAGCACCTTTAGCCAAACGTTTAATATCGACTGGATCGACTTGAAAGATCTGCTTACTACTGAGTAAGGGAATCCCGCCCCTTTCAACGTAGGTTCGCTTACGGAACTTGGTAATGGGTCTAATTTCTCTAGTAACTCTCGAATCGCCTACTGTCGTTACTTCAACAGACAATTCAGTGAGTCGCTTTTCAGCCCCGATCGCCACCGGAGCATGAAAACTACCCTCTAACCGCCCCATTAGCTGAGAGGCTTTAATTTTGGCGATCGCAGAGGCATTCCCACTCGGAGCAATTGACTTTAAATAAGGCAAGTTCAACCGCTCATGCAGGAGCCGATCAGCTTCATCTAAAAGTCGATTT
>CAIRNW010000028.1 GCA_903879995.1 uncultured Bacteroidota bacterium | reverse complement strand
TGGAGCAATTCCAGCAAAAAGTAGGTAATATCCCAGATTTCAAATCCATTCGATTCATTCGCATGTTCATGACTGGTTTTCAAGATTCAGTTGTACTTCGTTTTGGAAAATTAGAATTAATCAGAAACCAATGGAGAAGGTTTCGCAATCGAATTGATACAACGGGTAATTACACTAACCTGCCTATTCCTGACTATGCCACAGTAAATATTCTTTCCGTGAATGTGGAGGAAAATGACCAGCGCCAGCCGATAGTGTATCGTATTCCTCCAGGAATTGAACGTCAGCAACAGCTGAGTAATAATAATGTTCCCCTCTTGATGAATGAGCAGTCGCTGAGTATGCAAATTTGTGGATTACCACAAAACGAAGCACGTGGCGTTTTCAAAACCATGAACATGGATATGCGTCAGTATGGTAAACTTGAAATGTTCATCCATGCTGAATCTGTTGCAGGTGCCGAGCCGCTTCGTCCTGGTGATATTAATGCAGTTATTCGAATCGGCAATGACTTTAATGGTAACTATTACGAAGTCAAGATTCCACTGAAACGAACTGAATTTGGGGAGCGGGATAGCGCAAGAATTTGGCCATTGGAAAATAATCTGGAGTTATCACTTCAGGATCTTATGGAATTAAAGATTCGAAGAAACAGAGCGGGTATTCAACCCTCCCGTTACTATCGGGAAGTGTTACCAAATGGAAGAAGTTACGCGATCATGGGTAATCCAAATCTGGGTGAGGTACGTGGAATTTTATTGGGTGTCGAAAATGCCTTGCAGGAATCCCTCTGTGCGGAAGTATGGTTCAATGAGCTTCGGCTGCAACAATTGGACGAGAAAGGTGGTTGGGCGGCCTTAGCAAGAACTGATATCAAACTGGCAGACTTAGGTACGGTCTCGCTATCTGGTTCTGCAAGATCGCGTGGATTTGGAACACTTGAACAACGCGTTAATGAAAGAAGCCGGGAGGATGTGTACACAGCAGATGCCTCTTTGACATTGGAAGCAGGTAAATTACTACCCAAGCAATGGGGAATTCAAATACCAGTATATGCCAGCATCAGCCAGCGAAGCAGTACACCTGAGTATGATCCGTATGATCTTGATATTGATTTGAAGCAAAAACTTAAAGAGGCTGCATCCGATAAAAAGGATTCCATAAGAAATGATGCGCAGGATGTGACTACTATTAAAACAGTCAACCTTACTAATGTTAAAAAGCTAAGGCCTGATGGAAAGAAAATACTGCCTTGGAGTGTCAGTAATCTTGATTTTTCCTACTCTTATATCCAAACGCTCTCACATAACCCATTGATTGAGCAGGATGAGTTGAGAAGAACGCGTGGAGTCATTGGATATACCTATGCACCTCCGTCAAAATCAATTGAGCCTTTCAAGCGATTTATTCGTTCTAATTCCAAGTGGTTATCGCTGATCCGAGATTTCAATTTTAATTATGCGCCTTCTCAAGTAGCGATGCGGGCAGATGTGTTTCGCCAATTTGGCGCAACGCGCCCGCGTAATGTAGGCGGTGGGCCCTATAAAATTCCAGAAACCTATAACAAGTACTTCACGTTTGATCGCTATTATATTCTGCAATGGAATCTAACTCGCTCATTGGCTATGGATTTTTCAGCTACCAATAATGCACGTATTGATGAGCCACCGGGGCGTATTGACAATTCGGTTAAAAAAGATTCCATTCGTTCTAATTTTTTCCGGGGTGGTCGCACCATCAATTACCAGCAAGATTTTACAGTTAATTATAATGTGCCCACGAATAAAATTCCATTGCTGGATTGGACTTCAGTGCGGGCAGCCTATAATTCAAAATACAATTGGTTGGCTGCTTCTTTATTGGCGAGAGAATTGGGAAACAAGCTTTCAAATACACAAACACGCACACTCAACGGAGAGTTGAAGTGGGAAGAGCTTTACAACAAGAATA
>CAIRNW010000027.1 GCA_903879995.1 uncultured Bacteroidota bacterium | reverse complement strand
TTTTACTGAGTTTATCCAGGTCAGGGTCAGCTTGCTCCAGTGACTCCACGAGTATACGGGGCGCCACAAATTGAATCCGGGGTGGAATAAAAATTGCTTCATTATAATCTACCCAACCTTCCTGTCCTAGTATTTTTAATGCATGTAAGACTACTGGTGCAGGTAATTTGAATCGATGAATAAAGGCAGTCCAGTCAAAATCAAAATATTGATCCTCGCCACTTCCTACGGGTAGCTGTAAGTAATTGGCGATGGCCTGATATACTTCCCGGATCGAGGCGAGGGAGGGGAATCGCTCTGCGATGGACTCCAGTAGTTCATCTTTATCCCGTGGCGTAAACAGCAACACCGCATAGGATTTATTCCCATCACGACCGGCCCTTCCCGCTTCTTGATAATAATTTTCTAAACAGTCGGGTAGACCCACATGAATCACCGTTCTTACATCAGGCTTGTCAATCCCCATCCCAAAGGCATTTGTGCAGACCATCACAGGGGTTTGATTATTTTTCCAGGCGGCTTGTCTTTCCTGTCTTACTGCAGCTTCTAATCCTGCGTGATAAAAACTGGCTTCAATGCCTTGTGCCTTTAGCAACCCGGCAATTTCCTGTGTTCGCTTACGGGTTCTGCAATAAATTATACTGCTTCCTTTTACTTGATGGAGAATTGTAGAGATTTTAGGAATGGCAATTTCTACCTCAAATACACTGTAGGATAGGTTGGGTCTTGCAAAGGATTGTTTGATCCATAGAGGATTTTGTAATAGTAGCTTATCAATAATGTCCTGTTGTACTACTGGCGTTGCAGATGCAGTAAGTGCCATGATCGGGACATCCGGTAATTGGGCTCGAAGTTGTGCAATTCGTAAATAGGGGGGTCTGAAATCATACCCCCATTGGGATATACAATGCGCTTCGTCTACTGCAATTAATTGGATATTTAATCCGGATAAATATTCCTGGAATAAATCTGATTCAAGACGCTCAGGCGAAACGTATAAAAATTTACAATTACTGGTACTGGCTACTTGTAAGGTGTTTATTACCTCTTTGCGATTCATGCCGCTGTACAGTGCAAAGGCGGTAATTTGTTTGCTTCGCAGATTTTCAACCTGATCTCGCATGAGTGCAATCAGCGGGGAAACTACCAGGCAAATGCCTGGTAACTGTAAGGCGGGTACCTGATAGCAAATGGATTTCCCCCCTCCTGTTGGAAGAATTGCCAGTGCATCTTTACCAGCTAATACGGCTTCTATGATGTCAAGCTGTCCAGGCCTGAATGCTGTGTGGCCCCAGTATTTATTTAATACGGCAAGCGATTGACTCATTCCACCCGCTTTACAAACAAACGGACTGAATTGATGGCAAGGACCACATCGCTGAGCCCCATCACTAAGGCACCAAAGGTGGGAGTTAGATAACCGAATGCAGCAACCGGAATTGCTATCACATTATAGGCAAACGCCCAGAATAGGTTTTGTTTGATGGTTAAATAAGTGTGACGACCTAATCCCAGGGCTGCGGGAAGTTTTTTTAATCCATGATTCATGAGCACCACTTGTGCTGTTTGAACTGCAAGCTGCGAAGCATCGTTCATGGAAATACCAATGGTGGCTTTGGCCAGTGCCGGCGCGTCATTGATTCCATCTCCCACCATAGCGGTGGGTTTTTCTTGATTGAGTGATTCAAGAATGGTTAATTTATCGGCCGGACTTTTTTCAGCATAAATCACGCCGATGCCCAATTGTTGTCCTAGCTTTTCGCAACGCTCGAGGGTGTCTCCACTGAGTAATATCGTTTTTATTTTTTTTCGATGTAAGTAATCAATTACGGTTTGTGCCTCTGGCCTTACTTGATCGGTTACATCGATCCAACCTAGTAGGGTGTTATTTTTTTTGAGATAAAGGTTATGGCTAAGGTCCTGCGTGTAATTTTCTACTGTTTTCCAGGAACCGATACTGTAAGTATTGTCTTCAAAATCGGTTGCTACCATTCCAATTCCTTTTACTTCTTCAATTTTTTTAAATCGTAGTTGGTCCTTTGTTTTCCAGGACTTACTGATACATTGTGCAATGGGGTGGTTAGAATATTTTTCAAGTGAATAGGCCAATAGCTTGAATTGATCCGGACTAGTAGTTGAATCTGTTATTTGAAAATTTCCAATTTCAAATTGTCCGGTAGTGAGTGTTCCTGTCTTATCAAATACAACTTGTCCAATCTGTTGAAACAGCTCCAGACTTTTTGCATTACGGAATAATATTCCACTTCGTGCCGCACGTCCTAACCCTACTGCGATGGCTGCCGGGGTGGCTAATCCCATGGCACAGGGACAAGCAATCACTAATACCGCAATACTTCTTAATAAAGCAATTTCCAGATCATTCAACAAAATATAGTTCAACACAAAACAGCCTGCAGCTATTGCCAATACGGTAGGAATAAAAATGGCGCTGATACGATCTGCTAATTGTTGAACAGGAGGTTTTTCGCCTTGTGCTTCTTTAACTAATTGTATGATACCTGACAGTACCGTGTCCTCTCCGGTAGCGGTGACTTGTGCTTTTACGGTTCCATCTGTGACTAAACTCCCTCCAATTAATTTATCCTTGGCTATCCTTCGAACAGGAAGGTATTCGCCGGTGATGATCGATTCATTAACGTGTAACTCTCCCCAGAGGATTTTACAATCGATAGGTACTTGTTCGCCCGTTTTTATTAAAATCAGATCACCCACGTGTAATTGTGTGTTTTCTACCGGGAAATACTGTTCATGATGTTCATCATCAAATGCAATCATGGTGGCCATCACT
>CAIRNW010000026.1 GCA_903879995.1 uncultured Bacteroidota bacterium | reverse complement strand
TTATTAGAAGCTGTTTTGGAAGAATACAAACACTTCAATGCCGCGCTGGCCTTACCGCTTCATGAAAAATTATGCCGCAGTTTAGCTAAACAACAAGCCATCAAAACAGGAACGCAACTAAGCGAACGGGCAATGAAACAGTTAATCACCGATTTATTTGTTTGTAACGAACCACACTTATCTCCATTTGGGGTGCCAACGTTTAGAACGTTACAAAAAGAAGAAGTAGAACAGCTGTTGTTGAATCGCTGATCAATACGTTGCCCGGATATGGGTTAAAAACTTTTCAATTTGTTTTCTGATTTCAGTGGAACTGGAGCGATGGTTATTCACTAAGGTTGAAAATAAAAGCAATTTTCCTTTTTTAGTATAGAGATAACCACTCAAGGCAACTACGCCACTAAGTGTTCCCGTTTTTGCATAGATCGCTCCACTTTCTTGTTTGTAATAGCTAGCCAAGGTGCCCTCTCCACCGGTAGGAAAAATTACTTTGATTCGGTCCATGCCAAATTGATCCTTCATTTTTTCCAGGATACGTACAAAGTCCTGTGGTGAAAAAAGATTATACCGACTCAAACCAGATCCATCAGCCCAACGAGGTTGCTGAGGAAGATCGGCAAAATCGGTTTTTAGTAAAGTATCGATTACTTGCTCATCACTCATCCGATTCAGCATCCGTTGACTGACCATTAATAAGGATTGCTCTGCAAAGAAATTATCACTTCGATGCATGAGCGGTTTGAGTAAAGAATCGGTAGGAATAGAATAAATTAATTTTCCGGCAGGTTTTCTGCTGGATAATTGTACGGTGGAGGTAATCCCAATTTGCTGTAAGGTGTCTTGCAAAAACTGAAAGGCGGTAACACCGTCCTTGGTTTTAAAAGGTATGGTAGCCCCTCGAAAAGTACGAGAAGCGGAAACAACATTAAATTGATTCTGATCGGGCAAACGGGTTATTTGAAATTGATCGCCTTTCCCTAATTGCTGCATCATCGATTCATTCATAAAAGGTGGACAGAGTGCTAATGAAGGAGTAGCCTGAAGCTGATTGTTTCTCCGTTGAAAACTGATCACATTTCCATAAACCGGGAAGGCACTTCGCTCGGCCAAATAAGCTTCCTGATAATCATCCCAGGACCATCCGCTACCGTAGGGCGTAAATGTATGTTGAGAGGAATAGTCAATTACTACTGGTCGATCTTCCAGCCGCATTTTATCCCAAAGTGGCTGAAAACTAAATTCTGCTAATAAAAAAGTAGGATCCCCCAACGGACGAACATAACAGGACCCTGCACTATCCCACACATAAGCACTGGGTATACTATCTCCGAGATATTTCATAGCCGCATAACAAGTAGGGATCTTGGTATTGCTAGCCGGAACAAAATATTTATCACCTTGATAGTTGAGCCAAAATTTTTTGGTGGAGGGATCGTAGATACTGATGCCAACATGAGCCGTTTGAAAAGAAGCCTGTTTAATAATTTCTTTATTCGCTTTGCGTTGTAAAGCTTGCGGAATACTACATCCAACTAAAAAGCTACTAAGCAGGAGTGCTAAAAATTGTAAACTGTATTTTTTCATAGGAAAATTATCCTCTTTCTTGCGCGCGTAACCAACGCTCTGGAATTTCATTACTGCTTGCCAAAAGATAATCTTTATAACTGCAGGCAATAAATTTTTTGTCGGGCAGTTGCATCCACCAACGTCCTGTTTTTTTGCTTTGTAAAAACACCGTTTCTACTTCGGCAAAAGCCATATAGTATTCATTGAAAGAATCCTTTTCGGTAAGTGATGCTTCTCGTTTTCCTCGGCTTCTTCCATCCAATAAATACCAGAGTTGTTGTGCTATTTGTTTAGCGGTAAGATCCTGACGATCCAATCGAGGATCATATCCATACACCCCCACCGTATTTACGGTAGGACTCATTCCG
>CAIRNW010000025.1 GCA_903879995.1 uncultured Bacteroidota bacterium | reverse complement strand
CACAGACGCATTTAGACTGCTTACTCTACCGAAATGTCGAACCCACTCTACATGAAAATTCGAATCCAATTTTGACAAAGTAGATTGAACCCGTTTGCTATTATTTATTACTTCAATCACCTTTAATCCATAAGCAAGTATGTCGCCATTCGCAAGTGGTATTATTTTGCGCAAATAACCTATTTCAGGTTCGGGAAGTGTAATCAAGGAGGTAAAGATATTTCCGTCAGTATCTATCAGATGAAAAGATGAATTTGAACTTGATGGGGTAACTCCACTCACTATTCCATAAATGTAAAGATTATCACTTAACCTTTCCAGTGAAACTACGCCATTGGAATAATCTGAATAATTTACAAAACTGAACCAAATTGTCTCTCCCTGTTTATCCACATACCTGATAAAGCCATCATCATAGAAGTCCGGTCGCTGAATAGCACCGAAAAGGAGATACCCTTCAGGTGTTTCGATCATGTTATAAAAGTAGTTGCTCAAATTCACTGTGTCAGGGTATTCTTTGATAAACTCTACATGCAGGTCATTTGCCATTTTGATTAAAAAGGCGCTTTTCCTGTACACCGTAGCTGCAATCGCGGCAAATCCGCCGTCGGCAGTTCGGATAATGTTCCCCCAGGCTTGACCCGTAGCCAGCAGATCACCCATTTCGTCCAAAATGAAGTTGTGCGCAATAACGTTTCCTGAGGAATCAAGCTTTGCTATCGCTACCCCTTGCTTCCACTCAGTATTGTTGTTGAAGCCAATTCCATAACCAACGATAGTATCCTGATACTCTATCATGTGATAAAAATCTCCCTGCGGATATGGCAGCGATTTAGCCATATTAAAAGTGCCGCTCTGTCCATACGTTTCAGAGATCATCAACAATTGGAACACAATTAACATTTTGTACTTTGCCATGTCAATAAAGATGTGCGGAGATGCCGGGCGCTCCGGCGTCTCCGCGTTAAAAGATGAATCTTAATGGGAAATAATCACTTTGGCATAGCCCGGTTGCCCGTTGCATAGCGATTGCACCATATACAGGCCGTTGGGTATGTCGCTGACTGAAATTTCCACCAGCCCCCCGGATGCAGGCAGCAGCCGTTCGCGTTGCAACTTGCCTTGAATGTCGAACAGACGTATATATCCGCCCAATGTGCTATTTGGATATTCGATGCGGAGTATGCTATTGGCGGGGTTTGGATAAATTTTCGGAATGCTTTGCTTGTTCGAAGGAGCATTTCCCTTTCGCTTTTCCGGTATGGAACGGAGCTGTAATTCCGAACAGTCCGGGCTTCGCTCTATATCGTTGCGGCGCAATACCACCTCGGCTAAAAAACCGGCTTCGTCGCATTGGGCGGTGTAGGTTGCGAGCGTGTCCAGGAGTACATCCGATAATGCGTTCAAGGGAACCCCTTGCGACAAGCAGGGGCGCAGCATTGCGTAAACGCCGTCCAGACGGTCGAACTCGTCCTGGCGTCTCTCATTTAACGCATATTTTACAGGTATTTGATTCCAAAGCGTGTCGAAGCGGCTAAACTCACCTGTGAAAAAATAGTGCCGTGCCAAACGCAAATCGGTCGGCCAAGTTTGCACCAGGCCCAACCACCGAACGATGGAATCGGTCTCCACATTCAGGGTATCCAGGCTGTATTGTGTCAGAATGCGGTTGGCATCCCGGTTTATGTCAATGCGGAGCTGTTTGATTGACTCGGCTTCGGCCGCTTGTTGTACGGGGTTGGTAATGTTGTGGAATGCGGCCGTCTTGACCAGCCATTGCTGGCGGTTTTGGCTAAAAGTCGATTTCCAGGATTCCAATTCTACCGTTGGGCAGGGAATACAAGGGTCCGGGTCGGCGCAACTGCTGTTCGGCTGGTTAGTTGGGTTTCGTTCAAACCCGGTTATATCACAAAAGT
>CAIRNW010000024.1 GCA_903879995.1 uncultured Bacteroidota bacterium | reverse complement strand
TCAGGGCGGTAGTTCATAAAACCTGTCTTCCTACTTATGATGTGTTTGATGAGTATCGTTATTTTGAACCAGCCAAGCAATGGCAGTTAATTCCTTTCAAAGGAAAAAAATTAGCGGTTACAATCTGTGAGGATATTTGGAATTTAGGAGATAATCCGCTCTATACTCATTGTCCCATGGACCAGCTGATTAGTCAGCAACCTGATCTCATGCTGAACCTATCTGCTTCGCCCTTTGATTATACGCATGTAGAAGACCGTAAAGCCATTCTCAAGCAAAACGTTTTGCGCTATCACATCCCCATTCTCTATTGTAATGCGGTGGGTAGTCAAACTGAATTAGTTTTTGATGGGGGTTCATTGGTCATGGATAAACACGCAAATTTATATAGACAATTGCCGCTATTTAAAGAGGCCATTGAAGTAGTGGAGTTAACGGAAGCGGGTACATTTAGAGGAGCCGTTATGGAAGAGGCTGCTCAACTACCTAATCAAGAACTTGATCCTTTGCAGTTAGATGCAGGTTTGTGTACGGCAGAAATTCATGAGGCACTTATTACCGGTATACGTGATTATTTTTCAAAAATGGGTTTTACCAAAGCTATACTGGGCAGTAGTGGAGGTATTGATAGTGCTGTAACCCTGGCACTAGCGGTGGAAGCACTCGGCAAGGACCAGGTTCACGCCATACTGATGCCCTCTCCTTACTCCAGTGAACATAGTATACAGGATGCAGTGGACTTGAGTAAGGAACTTGGTAACCCTTATCAACTATTGCCCATTGAAAAAGTTTATAATTCCTTTTTAGAAACACTTCAGCCTTCTTTTGAAGGATTACCCTTTTCAGTGGCGGAGGAGAATTTGCAAAGCCGTACCCGTGGCAATTTATTGATGGCTTTGGCAAATAAGTTTGGCTATGTACTATTGAATACATCCAATAAAAGTGAATTAGCAACTGGCTATGGTACTTTGTATGGTGATATGGCTGGTGGCTTATCTGTATTGGGCGATTGCTATAAGCTTCAAGTGTACGCACTGGCGCGCTATATCAATCGCGAGCGCGAAATCATTCCCTCCTCTATTTTGCTCAAAGCGCCCTCTGCGGAATTAAGACCAGGGCAAAAAGACAGCGACTCGTTGCCGGATTATTCCATCTTAGACCCCTTGCTCTATCTCTATATTGAAAAAAGAAAAAGTCCTGCCGATCTCAAAGCGATGGGATTTGAACCGGCTTTGGTGGATCGAATGCTCAAGCTGGTTAATACCAATGAGTATAAACGTAATCAGTTCTGTCCTATCATTCGTATTTCTCCCAAAGCCTTTGGTATGGGAAGAAGATTGCCCATTGTTGGAAAATATTTATCCTGAATGAAAGGACTCGTATACAAATCAACCGGTAGCTGGTATATTCTGCGGGATCCTTCCGGAAGAAGTTGGAATGCAAGAACCAAAGGGGTGTTAAAACTGGAAGATATTACCAGTACAAACCCGGTTGCGGTGGGCGATTGGGTTGATTTTGAAATTGAGTCGGATGCACAGAATACTGCACTCATTGATCAAATTCTTCCCCGTCATAATTATATCAACAGGCAAAGCCCCCGTCATAAGCATCAGCATCATATTGTGGCGGCTAATTTGGATCAAACGGTGTTGGTGGTCACCTTGCGAGAGCCGCGTACTTCACAAGGATTCATTGATCGTTTTTT
>CAIRNW010000023.1 GCA_903879995.1 uncultured Bacteroidota bacterium | reverse complement strand
TAAAGTTCAAAATGGCTGATTCGGTTTCCCGCTTGATCAACATCGGATTCTTCCCCTGTTACAATTTCATTGATTAGGTAGCGAGTGTTGGCGGAGCCAACCGGCAACCAAGGGTTAGAAACGCAGGTCAATTCTCGTTGCAGGGACTTGAGAAGCGACATGAAATCCCATACCGCCACTACGTGGTGTTCCATAAAAACACGAATGGCTTCAATGGTATTGATACGGGTATAAAGTGGGTGCTGTAAAATTTGCTGACGAAGGGGTTCAATTCGGTTGCGGAGGGTATCTAGGTTCATGGTTTAATAACAAGGTTTTTTTTGAATAGTTCACTGAAAATGAATGGTTTAAAATTCATTTGTTTATTAAAGTGAAATATTTTATTAAATTCATTTAAACAAAACCAATTTTTTATGAAAAACTTTTTTGTGATGCTTTTATTGGCATCAGTATTTGCTTGTAAGCAGCCCACTGCCCCAGCAGCTACTACACCATCTCCAGTGGACAGTAAGTTGTTGGCTTTTGTATTAAAACCAAAGCAAGGGATGGAAAAGGATTTTGAATCCAATATGAAATCTTTTGCTGCAGCTAATTTTTCGGGAGATAATGATTACCGAGTTCAACGTGTTTACGGAGGTGATAATGATGGGGATTATATCATGACGTTGGCCAAGTTGACTTCCTGGGCATATTATGATGACACTACCCGTAATACAACTGCTTTTTGGGCTGCCTTTGATGCATCAGTCCGTCCCACACTAGAATCCATGCAATTGGATTTAATGATTTATCGTCCTGATCTAAGTGCTATGGAGCAGGTGACCTATGCCGATAAGAATACGGTTACTACTCGTATTGTGAAGGATGATATGATTACTGAATTTGAAAATCTGGTAAAGAAAATAAAACCTGTTTGGGAAGAGTTAGGTTATAATATTGCTGTATATAAAAATGCTACAGGTAATACAAGCCGTTATTCGATTGTGCGCAGACATCCCAAAGGATGGGGTGAGAAAGATCCGCAGGCAACTAATCAGTTGAAAGAGGCGTTTATCAAACGTTATTCTACTAAGGAATGGTCTGATTATGGAAAACAATTGGGCTCCTGCCTAGTTTCAACGCATGTGCAGTTACAGTATTTCAGAAAGGATTTAAGTAATAAATAAAAGACATTTTTTTCCAAAGTGCTCCTGAGTAGCAGGAGCACTTTTTATTTTATCGCTATAAGTTTTGATTCAAGAACACCAAATTTTCATGATGCATTGAAAAGGTAAAATCGTATTTAGAAATAGCTGCGAATAATGCCTTAGAGGCTCCCTTACGCATATTATCGTGCACTTCAACAATTAGCATTTTGGTGCGAGGTAACCATTCTTCTACATTTTTTTCAAATACTTCTTTTTCTGATCCTTCGATATCCAGTTTTAGCACATCCAGTGTAGTCCATCCCTGTTCTTGCATAATTGAGTGAATAGAAAAGGCTGGGAGACTATCGGGTGTATTTTCTTCTACTTCAGTTACCATGAAAGAATTATCGTAAGCAGATTTATCAATGATGGCCAGTTGTTTGTTATTGTTCCATATACCTCCTCGTTTGACCATAACATTCGGAAATTTTTCCGTGTTCTTCAGTATCATCCTGTAATTCTCTTCGCTTGGCTCAACGGCAACAATTTTTGCATTTGGAAAACGGTGTGCTAAGTATACAGATGCTAGACCAATGTTGGCACCCCCATCTAGCATTGTGGTAGG
>CAIRNW010000022.1 GCA_903879995.1 uncultured Bacteroidota bacterium | reverse complement strand
GTATGACTCCATGCCCTTTTTGGATATTACCTCGAAGTTTTCCCCCAATTTAATCATTGCACCACGCTTGGTGTCAATGCCAAAAACTCCATATTCAGTGGGGGACAACACATCGGATTAAAGCCACACCGTACTTTGTGGAGTAATACCTTGGAGGCGTGGATTGAGATAAATACGCAGAGGATTGAACAGACAGAGATTGGTCGTCGGCAAGGGTTGTCATCGACTTGTTCACCAAAATCATTGACACAGCGTCATCTTGAAATACAACGGGATCAGCATTGTCTAACGCAGACAACTTGGTGATTTTGCCGTATTTCTCCTCCATGTCGTAGGTGTTGAATGCCCTAAACCTGGAAAAGCCATCCGTGGTTAAGTCGGATTCCCTTACATCCGAATATATCAGCCTAGAAGGGAATGTGGTTGGCACATCAATGTTTCTGTTTTCAGAATAAAACTTTCTAAGCGTATTTTTGGCTGAATAGCCAAAATTATAGTTGTAAAAAGTTGGGGATTGAAAGTCGGATAAGCTGTATCCGGTGGCAATAGATTGCGAGTATGGGTATCTATCTCTGTCAGAAGCATAGAATGCATTGGCCTCTCCCTCGGAGAACATCTCAATATACTCTGGCGAATTTTTTACACCAGCCTTAAAAACCTTTGTCGAAAAAGCTCTCGGGGGTCCTCCTGTACAGTAAGTCCTGTAGTCATCGTCAAGGCCATAAATTCCGCTTGCCGTCGGTGTGTAATAAGCCGGAATGGTAAACGAATCATGAACCTTGTATCTGTATTTTGATATAAAGCAGTCTCCACCCCAAACTTCAAGTGTTACTGTTTGTCCAGTGGATGTTATCTTTGAATAAGCTCCAGTGTCAATGTATTCTTGTATCTGATTTGTTGAGCCGTACCTCTCGTCGGTTTTCCCGGCTCTTATGTTTGCAACATACAGCGCTTGCTGTATGTCACCAGTTGGATTAGCAAATTGCTGAAATCCTGTACCAGTACCTACGTAATCAAACTCAACCCCGGCGTCAACGCTTTCAATTGGGGCAAAAAAACACTGAGGGTTGTTTCCAGAACCACCCTGAGCAATTGATGGGTACGACGGAATTGCTCCAACATTTCCGGAAAAAGACGCCCCAAGCCAAGTGATGTTCATAAACGGATTCCCGTATATTAATCCGTTTCTTAATTGCTTTGTGGATCCACCCGAAAGACTCCCAGTAGTTAAATAGTTTGAAAAAGCAACACTAGCGAAAGTGTTTATTCTTCCCGTGTTTATAACATCCCTTGGGATATATCCAAATTGCCCTGCACTTCTTGGAAAGTAATTTGCCGTAATCAAGTACAGCGGGTCTTCTAGTCCTTGGTTTAGCGTTAGCACCAACGACCTTTGTGGCTCTACTGTGGAAGAAAACAACTTTGCAGAAGCTTCTTCGGATTTATCTATAGAGGCATTGTCTTGCTGTGCAGATAATGCGGATCCAGCGACCAAATAGTTTGCTCCGGCTTTCCCCGTGTTGCCAGCTCCATTTACAGAATATTCTGTGCTATTTAATAAAATCTTTTCTTGACCTAAAGATATTGGAGTTATCTTTTCGGTTATTTTCAAAGAGTTTAAATTCAGGTTTGTTGGCCAATATCAATAATAATAATAGCTAACTTGTACACAATCT
>CAIRNW010000021.1 GCA_903879995.1 uncultured Bacteroidota bacterium | reverse complement strand
TACGTGTGATATGGCAGGTTTTGGAATGGAATGAGCCAGCCATTCGTTTCTATAAAAAATATAATGCAACGCTGGATCCAGAATGGATCAATGGTGCGATAGAAATAAAGGTTGCACCCTAAATACACTCCTTAAGAAACACCATTCACTGACACCTCTTTCTGAATTTTTTGTATCAATCCCTGCAAAACTTTACCAGGACCTACTTCGGTAAATTCAGTAGCGCCATCTGCAACCATAGCTTGCACACTTTGCGTCCATTTCACAGGACCCGTCAGCTGATTGATTAAATTCTGTTTGATTGTAGCAGGATCTGTAACTGGCATTGCCACTACATTTTGATAGACGGGACAAGAAGGGGCATTGAACGTAATAGATTGGATAGCTCCTTGTAATTCCTCCTCCGCTGCTTTCATCAAAGGAGAATGAAAGGCGCCGCCCACAGGCAACACCAAGGCACGTTTAGCACCCGCTTCTTTCAACGCAATACAAGCTTTCTCAATACCAGCCACGGAACCGCTGATCACTAATTGCCCCGGGCAGTTATAATTAGCAGGAACAACTATATCTGTAATACTTGAACAAATTGCTTCTACTTTTTGATCATCCAATCCTAACACCGCCGCCATAGTACCAGGCTCCAACTCACATGCCTTTTGCATAGCATTTGCACGCGCTGCCACCAAACGAAGACCTTCTGTAAATGAAAGTACACCCGCTGCAACTAAGGCAGAAAACTCACCCAGTGAATGTCCAGCAACCATGGCAGGCTGCGGGCTATTTAGCGTTGTATAGGCTAACATGGAGTGCAAAAAGATAGCAGGCTGGGTAACATCAGTGCGTCGTAATTCTTCCTCTGTACCCGAAAACATAATAGCGGCCAAGTCAAAGCCAAGCTCAGTGTTAGCCTGCTCTACTAATTTTTTAGCAGTTTCCGATTGCTCTACAATTGCTTTTCCCATTCCTGGAAATTGCGATCCCTGACCAGGGAATACATAGGCATGTTTCATAAGTATAAAATAGATGGATCAGCTTAATCTGGTACCAATCAAACGCATGAATTCGCTTCGTGTTGAGTTTTTATGAAACTCACCATCAAAAGCAGAGGTGGTTGTTACAGAATTCTGCTTTTGAACACCGCGCATCATCATACATAAATGCTGTGCCTCTACCACTACGGCTACCCCCAATGGATTCAGTGTGTCTTTGATGGCGTCTTTAATTTGAATAGTCAAACGCTCCTGCACTTGCATACGCCTTGCAAAAACATCTACCACACGTGCCACTTTACTTAACCCCGTAATCCAGCCATTAGGAATATAAGCTACGTGGGCCTTACCAAAAAAAGGAAGCATGTGGTGTTCACACATACTGTATACTTCAATATCCTTTACAACAATCATCTCGCTCACATCTTCATGAAACTTTGCTGAATTTAGAATGGCATGTGCATCCAGGTGATACCCTTGTGTCAAGTACTGCATCGCTTTAGCCACACGCTCTGGCGTTTTGATGATACCTTCCCGCTCAGGATCTTCTCCTAATAAGGCAATGGCCTCTTTATAATTTTTAGTGAGCGCCAAGGTGGCTTTCTCATCGTACTGCTCAGTTTTTTTGTAGGCCATAGTTTTTAAATTAAGCGGGATAATCTACAAAGTTTCTAGGGGTTTCATAAAGCCGAATCTGCAAGTCCAAGGAAGCGTCCAAATGTGGGCGCAATAAGTCGTGAATAACAATAGCAATATGCTCAGCTGTTGGATTAAGCGTTGCAAATTCAACGGTGTCTAAATTTAAATTACGATGATCAAATCGTTCTACAATTTCTCGTTGAATTAAATCACTTAACACTTTCATATCAATCACATAACCAGTTACAGGATCAGGATAGCCGGCCACTTTTACAATTAGTTCGTAATTATGCCCATGATAATGCGGTAAGGAACATTTTCCAAACACGCGGGCATTTTCTGCATCACTCCATGCCGGGTTAGCCAGGCGATGCGCCGCATTAAAATGTTCTTTTCTATAAACAGCAACTTTATTCGCCATAATATTCTACATAAATACGAGGGGTCTCCACCAACTTTATGCAATGCAGCTTTATTTGTTGCGGCAAAGCAGGCTCCAGCTCTTTCCAAATTCCCATTACCAAATTTTCAATTGAACACAATTTGTCTCTCATGAAATCAACATCCAAATTCAGGTTTCGATGATCTAATTTGTCTACCACCCGCTCCCGAATAATCACCGATAACTTTTTTGCATCAAATATGAATCCGGTTTCAGGATCAGGCACACCCATGATAGTGACCGTTAGCTCAAAATTATGTCCGTGCCAATTCTTGTTTGCACATTTACCAAAGACCTCTTCGTTCTTCTCCGGTGTCCAGTTGGGATTGAACAAACGATGTGCTGCATTAAAATGTTCAATTCGAGTCAAGTAAACCATGCTTTACTTTTTTCTTCCCGACAGCATTGGGCGCAGGAAGGGTGAAGGGCAAAGTTAGCCTTATTCAGCTAATTTTACAGTATGAATTGCCTGGTCATTGTAGCAACACCGCTAGAGATTCGACCCTTTTTGAAAAAACTCCAAGAAGGTGATGTGCTCATTGCACCGTCTATTGAACTCGATGTGTTGATTACCGGAATTGGCTTGCTGGCCACCGCTTATACCCTACAAAAACAAATACACTTGAAAAGGCCAGATTTAATCATTCAGGTTGGCGTTGGAGGATGCTTTGATAAAAAGATGAAATTAGGCCGTGTGTTCATCATAAAAAAAGAGGCTGTTGCAGATCAAAGTGTGGTGGAGTTAAATGCATTAAAAACACTTTTTGATCTTGATTTAGTACCTGCTAATCAACCACCCTATCAAAAAGGCTGGCTGGTAAACCCCCACTCAATACTGAAAAAACTTAGGCTTCCTAAAGTGACCGGTATTTCAGTTAATGAAATTACCACACAAGCTCAAAAAGTTCGTTTTTATAAAAAACAATTTAATCCAGTAATTGAGTCGATGGAGGGAGCAGCTCTTCATTATATAGCCCTTCAGGAAAAAATTCCTTTTATTCAACTCCGCAGCACCAGTAATTATATTGCAGAGCGAAATAAAAAAAACTGGGATATGCCCAATGCCATTGAATCGCTCAACCAGTCCTTATTGAAATTATTACAAACGCTATGAAGCTACGGATTGGTTTTTCACCCTGCCCTAACGATACGTTTATTTTTGACGCACTGGTACATGGTAAAATAGATACAGGAGAAATTCAATTTGAACCAATACTGGAAGATGTTGAGACACTGAATGAGTGGGCACTAGAAGGAAAACTAGATATTACCAAGTTGAGCTTCCCAGCATTTTTTACCGCAAGAAACACCTACCAATTACTCGATGCAGGTAGTGCATTGGGCCAGGGTGTTGGGCCCTTACTGGTAAGTAAAG
>CAIRNW010000020.1 GCA_903879995.1 uncultured Bacteroidota bacterium | reverse complement strand
GATGTACCCGAATTTGTGGAATTGGTTGGACAGTTCAGTCTTAAAACACTAGATCGTGCCGCACAACGGAAAAGACAACAGCAGCAACAACAGCGGAATCCTCGCAACAATAATAACAGCGGAATTAAACCGGGTGGCCCGCAACGCACTTCAGGTCCCTCCAATCGCGGACCGCAGCGTCCTCCGCAGAACCAACCCCGCGGCCCGCGTGGGAATACGCCTCCGAGAAAGGAGAACTAATTTTTATTTATTCATCAACCCCAATAGCCCGATAGATCGCATCTTGGATGCGTCCTCTGATTTGCAGTTGGCCTAGTAAATTATTGGCACGAGTGGGATTAACTCGGTTGGAAAGAAATACATAAACCAGCTCTTGTTTGGGGTCAACCCAAACACAGGTACCTGTAAAACCAGTATGACCAAAAGTAGCAGGAGAAGCTAAAAGAGAAGGATAGGGATCTTTTTTGAACTGATTATCTTTTTCTGGTTTATCAAATCCCAGACCACGACGACTATTTTCCAATTGATAATTAGTAAACAGTTGGATCGTGGATTCTTTTAAATAACGTCTGCCATTAAACTTCCCTCCTTGTAGTAGCATTTGATAAAGCATGGCCAAATCATATGCATTGGAAAATAATCCGGCATGTCCTGCTATACCACCAAACAAGGAAGCGCCCTCGTCGTGAACATCCCCACGCATCGTTTGCTTTCTGAACTGTGTTTCAGTTTCTGTGGGAACAATAGATTGCACCGGAAAACGGCGGCGAGGAGTGAAGCCTGTAGTATACATCCCTAATGGACGGTAAAAATTATCCTGTACATATTGCTCCAATGTTTTACCAGTGAGCTGTTCAACAATCAATCCTAAAAAAATAAAATCATTATCGCTATACACATATTTGCCTTGTGGCCCCAGCGGACTTTTTAAAATACGGGAGAGCAGAGTGTCTTTCCAATCGTCTCTCCGGTATAAATTTTCTGCAACCCGTACAGTGAACCCTTTTTTAGCTACCGTAGCATACAAACTCGTATCAGGGTTGCCCGTTGCATCGATGGTTTCTTTATAGAATGGAATAAAAGGAACCAGTCCAGCCTGGTGCAATAAAATGTCTTTTATACTCAAAGATTCTTTGTCTGATCCCTTAACCCAAGGCAGGTAGTCTTTGAGTTGCCCTGACAATTTCAACTTTCCCTCTTCCACTAATTTCATAACGGCCACCGTAGTAGCTGAAATTTTTGTCACAGAAGCCAGATCAAAGATATGCTCAGGTTTTATGGGTGTAGCGTCAGTAACCGCTTGCTGCCCTACTGATTTTTGGTAGAGGATTGTACCACGCTGAACAGCAAGTACCACTGCACCCGGATATGCTTTTTTTGCAAGCCCCTCCTCTAGTATGTAATCGACTTCTGCTAACCGCTTTCTGAGTTGAACGGAAGAACGCTTTCCTTTGGGTTGTTGCACTCCATCTCCCAACGAAAAATCACAAACATTAACCTGCAAGCGACCGCGGGCCGGAAAATCACCTTGTAGCCAATCTGCTGCAATTTGATTGGTGATTGAATCATCTTGTTGTAGAGCCACTAATGAGTTGGCTGAACAGAAATTTTTTGCAGCCAACACGTTGCCAAAAAGTAGCGTGAGTGTGCTATCTCCCTGTAATGCATTACCCAGGTATGTAGCAGCCGTACTGATATTAAAATTATTCATTGGCTTATTGGCATAATCATGTAAGCCCACTAATACAATATCATAGCCGTTTGTTTTTACTGCTGTCAAGATAGAGTCGGCCTTGAGAATAGAGTCCCGATACATCAAATGAAAGGAAGTGGCATTCCAATCTTGCTGTAATCGTTTTCCAAAAACAGTAAGTTCTTTGCCTCCTAATTGCACATACGCAACACGTGGCTGCTCTTTCTTAAGTTGAGTACGTAACGCAGCAGGTATTTGTCTAAGCAGCGTAAGTCCTTTGCGGGCTG
>CAIRNW010000019.1 GCA_903879995.1 uncultured Bacteroidota bacterium | reverse complement strand
TGTGTTGATTTGATATTATCAACCTGGATCATAAAATTTTCAGTGCGGGAATTGCTTTTGGAAACAGGTGCATTTACGCGAACTACATCCATTTCCTGCTTGTATGCAGCGGGGCTGGTTACATCTGTTTGTTTTGAGATGATCAAGGTCCAACTGTCCTTATTAGGGATGCTCAAAAGTCCGTATTTGCCCGGGGCAATTTTAACACCACCGATGGTTACCTCATCACTAAATTGTAAGGTTGTGGCGCCATTGGCTCCAGTTCTCCATACATTTCCATAAGGGACTAAATCGCCAAAAATTTTACGTCCTTTCATGGCAGGCCTTGAGTAGGATATTTCAAGGTTGCCTAATCCAAAATCTTGCTTAATAGTTTGAGCGGGGCTAGGGGCTGGTGTACGTAGCTGAGCTTGGCTGGTAATGATACTGCCAACCAGGAGTACTACCATCATAAATTTTTTCATAGTGCTTGCTTATTTGAAATACAAAAATAGCGTAATCGTGGCAATGCCCTTATTGACGGCTTTGTTGAAAGCCAGGATGAAACGTGACCAGGGTTTTTCGTAAAAAGTCACGATCCAGGTGCGTGTAAATTTCAGTGGTGGTGATACTGGCATGTCCCAGCATTTCTTGTACGGCTCTTAAATCAGCTCCCCCCTCAATCAGATGTGTAGCAAAAGAATGTCGGAAAGTGTGGGGGGATACCGTTTTCTGTATCCCTGCCGCACGAGCCAAGTCTCGGATGATGTAAAAGACCATTACGCGCGAAAGAGGACCACCCCTTTTGTTGAGAAATAGAAAATCTTCTTTGCCTTTTTGTGGAGTTATGCTTTGTCTGGAGGTTTGTCTGTAAAGTTGAATATACCGGGAGGCGCTGTCTCCAATTGGTACCAGTCTTTCTTTATCTCCTTTTCCCCGAACCCGAATAAACCCCAGGTCTAAATAGAGTTTAGATAATTGTAAATTGATTAGCTCACTGACTCGAAGCCCGCAACTATATAAGGTTTCTAGCATCGCTTTATTACGCGTACCTTCTGGTTTACTAAGGTCTAGTTGCGCAATTAGTTGTTCAATTTCTTCGAAGCTTAGTGTATCTGGAAGCACTCTTTTTTTTCGAGGTGCCTCCAAAAGGGAGGTGGGATCTTTTGTGCAGATTTGTTCTAGTAAGCAATACCGATAGAATGATTTTATACCCGACAATATTCTAGCCTGTGATCCTGCGGAGAATCCATTTTCATGAATCCACTTTAAAAATTTTCTTAAATGATCCGTTTGAACTTCAGCCGGCGAATCTGCTAATTGCGCACTTATTAAAAAGCGGCAAAATAAATTTAGATCTCGTAAATAGGCCTCAATTGAATTTTCTGCAAGTGATTTTTCGAGTTGCAGCCAGGCTTTAAATCCCTTTTGGTATACCTGCCACATAAGCGGTTATTCAAGCACAATTTTTTTCTCCTTGATCACCCACGTATTTCCAACCTTGATTTTAGCCCAAATAGTTGATCGGGTAACTGAAACGCTGTCGATATGGTCATGGATAACGTCGTAGTCGATATCCAATTTTTCACCAAAAGTCATCATGGCTTTTTTGCCGTCTAATGCATCTTCTACAAAAAGGTTGCCCCGATCTGTGTTTACAATGAGCCCCTCTTCGATTGAAAATTTTGGATCCATAGGATTAAGGCCACTGCTTTTTAGACTAAAGGGAGTTGCTTTATCATAAGGAAGCTTAATTTGAAAACCACGTCCTGTTACACAATCGTTGAAAAGTATCCAGGCATATTGATTTTCTTTGAATTGAACGCTCATGTAATTCTTATTGATTTTTACGGTTCTACCAATTAGATATGCAAACCCAATTTTTCTTTTGGTACCCAGACCACTGTAACTCCAGCTCAACGTGTCAGGCAAACAGTTTGCTACGCTTATTTCCACATAGGGAGTATCCTCATGGGTGCCAGTGAATCGAATATTCTCGTTGATGCAGGCGGTATCACAAAAAGTAAGAGGGGCCGACGAAAACAAGCTACAAGACTGAAAACTGCTAACGGTTACCGATAACGCAACAAAAAAAAGAAGGATTCGCATGGATTGTGTTTTGACAAATTTAATCCCTTTGAATAACTATCTTAGCGCACCATGAAAAATGTAAAGGAATTTTCACTACGCGCTTTTTTGTCCCGTGCTAAACGTGATCGTCGAGCCTATCGTCTCTATTTAACCCGACTTGAGAAGAATAAGCCGCGTGGAGTTGAAAGCCGTTTGGCGGCATGGGAAAAAGCGGTATGGAAGGAAATAGACTGTCTAACCTGTGCTAATTGCTGTAAAACAATGACGCCAACCTATACGCCACGTGACTTAAAGCGAATATCGAAGCACTTTGGAATGACCGTGAGCGCCTTTCAAAAAAAATGGTTAAAAAAAGAGAGGGGCGGAGATAAGGATTGGGTAAATAAAAGCACCCCTTGTCAGTTTCTAAATAAGTTGGACAATAAATGTAGTATATACGCTATTCGTCCCGCTGATTGCTCTGGATTTCCTCATTTGAGAAAAAAGTTTGTAGACTTTGCACACATTCATCATCAAAATGTTGAGAGTTGTCCTGCGACCCATGCATTAGTAACAAAAATGAAGGCTGCAATTCCCTCCTAGAAATCCGAAAACAATTCAATCAAGGGCGATTGATCCTTGTGTAAAGTGATCGCAACAATATCAAACTGTATCCAGCAAAACCCTCTATTGGCTTGTAAGTAATGGTATGCGGCCCGTTTAATTCGTTTAACCTTTTTCCAGTTTACGCTTAATTCAGGGCCACCAAAAATAGAGCTGGTTCTTGTTTTCACTTCAATAAAATGAAGTGTGTTTCCGCGCAGCGCAATTATATCAATTTCAAGGTGTCTGTACCTCCAATTCTGATGTATTATCTCATATCCTTTTTTCTGAAGCCATGAGGCTGCAAGGGCTTCACCATTGGCTCCAATTTCAATATGTTTGGCCATCCTTTATCTTTACAGCAAGTATATCATTGATACGCTATGGCTGCTATTAATTTATTGGAGGGCGTTGTGAAGAATTATGATTGGGGTGGATATTCTTTTCTGCCCACGTTGTTAGGTATTGATAACGCTTCTCAAAAACCCTTTGCTGAGTACTGGATGGGCACACATGTGCAGGGAATGGCTCATATTGTAAACCAGCAGGGGCAGCGTTGTAGATTGAATGAAGTTGGAGTATCCTTGCCTTACCTCTTAAAAGTTTTGGATGTAAAAGAAATGCTTTCTATTCAAGTGCATCCCTCGCGTCAAGCCGCCATCAAAGAATTTGCCTTGGAAAATCAAGCAGGTATTCCACTTGATGCGCCCCATAGAAATTATAAGGATCAAAATCATAAGCCAGAATTAATGGTAGCGCTTGGACCTTTTTGGTTATTGCATGGTTTTAAAAAGGCCAGCCAGATTCAGGCAGTTTTTGAAAGCACTCCAGAATTTACATCGCTAAGAAGTTTATGGGAAAAAGAGGGGAATCAGGCATTATACCAATTTGTGATGACAATGCCACAGCAAGAAGTTAATCAAATGCTGGGCTCACTTTTGAGTCGTTTACAAAATGAAACGGTGCATTCCCCGTTTAAAAAAGATAATCCAGCTTATTGGGCCTTAAAAGCTTCCCAACTATACGGGAATAAAGACTTTATTGATCGGGGTATTTTTTCTATTTATTTTTTTAACCTGGTTTCGTTGAAAGAAGGCGAGGCTATTTTTCAGGATGCAGGTATTCCTCATGCCTATTTAGAGGGCCAGAATGTGGAGATTATGGCAAACTCGGATAATGTATTAAGGGGGGGCTTGACCTCTAAGCACATTGATGTTGCTGCACTATTGAAACACACTCGATGTGAGGGTATAGTGCCCGAGATATTGCAAACACACAAAGCAATCGGCCTTCCAGTATGGTTTCCTACACCCGTTGAAGATTTCAGGTTAGGTCAACTTTTTATGACTAAGAAGGAGAAATATCATCTTAAAGATACAGGTCCGTTGATCCTTCTATTATTGAAGGGTTCTGTAGAGATAGTGGGGGGTAGTCACTCCGTAACACTTAAACAAGGTCAGTTAGCTGCCCATTGGGATGGGAGGGATGAACTGTTTCTGCAAGCTGACCAAGATACAACCCTATTCTTAGCTACTTCTGCTATCCACAAGGGTGAATAAGTTGTACACGCAATTGGCTCAATTCAGTTAATTTTGTTAAAACCCAAAAAATCAATTTGCATATGTCATTTTCACTTAAAACTGCATTATTTACGGTAGTACTAACATTGGTGGCAACCCTTTGCAAATATTTTTTTGGACCTGAAATCACACTTTCTGGTTTTTCTCCGGTATTAGCTATTGCCCTTTTCTCTGGTTTTGTATTTAGACGCAGCGAATGGGTATTTTTCTTTTCTATTGTTGCATTGTTAGTGAGTGACCTGTCAATCCAGGTACTTTATTTAAATGACCTGTTCGATTACCAGGGTATTTACGCGGGTCAATGGAAAAATTATCTCCTGGTATTAGGTTGCACCTATATTGGTTTTATTTTCAAAGCAGCCACTTACCGAAACATTGGTCTTGCTGCTTTTATTGCACCCACCATTTTCTTCTTTCTCTCAAATGGTTTGGTTTGGTTACAGGCTACCGAGATTACATACACAAAAGATCTAGCTGGCTTTATCACTTGTTTGACTGCTGGTTTGCCATTCTACAAAAATTCATTAATCTCTACACTTGTTTTCTTACCAGCAATCCTTGTTTTTTACAACTATATCACTGTGCGTAAAATTGAATTGCGCCTCAGCTAGTCTCTTTCAATACTAATTTTGATTTTCCTCGTAATAGACGTCTATTTCCAAGCCGTTGTGAATTGCAGCTTGTGTTGCTAGTTGATCACATCGGTTATTAAATGGGTTATCAGCATGGCCCTTTATCCAACGAAAGCTAACCTCATTTTCCTGTAAAAGAGAATGAAGTTCTCTCCATAAATCAGGATTTTTTTTGCCGCCTTTAAAATTTGTGACGATCCATTTTTTTAACCAACCCTCTTTGATTGCCTTTACCACATACTGGCTGTCTGAGTAAACCACTACTGATAGTCCTTTCTTTCGAAGTGCTTTCAATCCTTCAATAACAGCCAATAATTCCATACGATTATTGGTGGTATGCCGAAAACCTCTCGATAATTCTCGTTCATGTCCGCCATACTTAAGGATAACACCATAGCCGCCAGGCCCAGGATTACCTCTTGAAGAACCGTCTGTATAAATTAACACAGGTTCTGACATAGGGTGTGATTATACTTGGAATACTCCGTTTTGGAGAGTAGGAGGTAGGGGCGCATGATTGGAGGCTGAAATCCCTTCCGCTAAAATCATTCTTGTGTCGGCGGGATCTATGATCTCATCTACCCACAATCGTGCAGCTGCATACAAGGGATTCAATTGATCTTGATACTTACGCATGATGGAAGCCAAAAGATCTTTTTCAGTTTGTTCATCGATTTGTTTTCCCTTCGATTTTTGAGCAGCAACTTCAATTTGCAAGAGAGTTTTGGCAGCTGCTTCGCCACCCATGACCGCAATCTTTGCAGTAGGCCATGCTAGAATCAAACGTGGATCGTATGCTTTGCCGCACATGGCATAATTGCCTGCACCAAACGAGTTCCCAATGATAACAGTGAATTTTGGTACTATTGAATTGGCCACTGCATTTACCAGTTTAGCACCATCTTTGATAATACCGGATTGTTCACTTCTGCTACCCACCATAAAGCCGGTTACATCCTGCAGAAATACAAGTGGAATTCTTTTTTGATTACAGTTTAGAATAAAACGCGCTGCCTTATCTGCACTATCATTATAGATTACGCCCCCCATTTGCATTTCTCCTTTTCCACTCTTTACTATTTTTCGTTGGTTTGCCACAATTCCAACAGCCCAGCCCTCTATTCTTGCATAGCCGCAACAAATCGATTTTCCATAGGTTGGTTTAAAGGGTTGATAACTGTCCTCATCAACAATGCGTTCTATCAGGTCCATCATCTCATAAGGCTTTCCATCCTTTGGAAAAAGTCCATACAGTTCGGCTGCATTTGACTTAGGCGCTTTAGGAGAGATTCTGTTAAAACCTGCTGTGGGGCGATCTGCCAAAAGTTGTACTAGCTTTTTAATATGATCCAGACAGGCCTCTTCGGTGGGAAAGGTGGCATCAGCAGTGCCGCTAAGATCAGCATGCATTTTTGCTCCGCCTAAGCTCTCATTATCTACTTCTTCCCCAATTGCTGCTTTTACTAAATAAGATCCCGCAAGGAAAACAGATCCACTTCCCTCCACCATCAACATTTCGTCACTCATAACAGGAAGATAGGCTCCACCCGCTACGCAGGCACCCATCACGGCAGCAATCTGTGGAATGCCTGCAGCACTCATTTTTGCGTTGTTCCGAAATATTCTTCCAAAATGCTCTTTATCTGGAAATATCTCATCCTGTAAAGGGAGATAAACGCCGGCACTATCTACCAAGTAAATAATTGGTAAATGATTCTCCAGCGCAATTTCCTGCATGCGCAAGTTCTTTTTACCAGTAATTGGAAACCAGGCACCCGCCTTAACCGTTTGATCATTTGCAACCACTACACATTGTTTGCCGCTTATATAGCCAATTCCTGCAACGGTACCTCCCGCAGGACAGCCTCCATGTTCAGCATACATCCCATATCCGGTGTAAGTACCAATTTCTATAAAAGGGCGATCCTTGTCTAGCAAATAGGTTAGTCGTTCCCTGGCTGTTTTTTTATTTTTTTCGTGCTGTTTTTCAACCGCCTTTTTTCCTCCCCCCCAATGTATCAGTTCACTTGTTTGCCGAAGCTGACTGAGCAGCCCCCGCATGTGATCTTCATTTTTATTGAATTCGATATCCATGGGGATCAGATTTATTTTCCTTTTTCCGCTACGCCTTCATATTTTGTTTCGATATCCTTTAATACAGTGAAGAGTCGTTCATTGATTGGAGCTTCCGTTCTTTCAAATCCACCATAGTAAGCTGGTTGGGAGGTTTGAATATAGTTATAATATGATTCTTGTTGTTTTAAATCAGATAGAATTGCGGTCTTCACTTTTGCAGCCAGCTCTTTCATACCAGCTTTATAGGCAGCCTCTAGGTAAATTAATGAGGATTGATTATGGCTGTTGTAGCGGCTCACCATTGCATAGGGGAGTGATTCCTGGGTAATGGAGGCCTCAATTTTATTCATCACCTTGATTGCTTCCTCTTTTTTACCAGCATCTGCCAAGTTCCCAGCTGCTTCCGCAAATAAAGTTCTGATGTTGAGTAGGTGTCGACGATTTTCCTCATCAAAGTAAATGTTTTTACTTTCAGCACCTCCAAACCTGTACTTCTCCATGAGATTCTTGTAAAGTACATCCAGATTATTATCGCGTAGTGTTGTACCGCCAAGGCCATTAGAACGCATGGATTGGTCAACTACCCAATTCATTTGTGAAAACTGGGGCATTACGGGTACTAACCGATACGCTAACCCATCCTTTCTAAGATAGGGGCCAAACCCTAACTCTCCCATGGGGGATGTAAAATAAATAGGTCTTTTCCACTGATTGGCTGCGATGATGTTTAAAATAATCAAGTCATTTTTTAGCAAGGCACGCTTAGGTAACTCAAAACCAAGTGCTGGAAGTATGCTGTCGCCAGGCTGTGCAGTTCCATTTTGTAAAACGATATTTCGATCTACGGGCACGCTTACTTTACTAACGGGGATTATATTCAATGGTTCTCCTCTGGAATTATCCATTCTGCTGGGGTCGTCGCTACCTACATAATCTTTCATGAGATCATATAAGTCGTAAAAGGCAGCTTGATCAATTCCGCTAACCGGGTTATATAGAACATAGTTTCGCTTATTGCCTTCAATTTTGTCGGCTGGCCAAATCATATCAATAGAATCTGCGTCATTGATTTTATAACGCAATTGATTAATGTACCAGTCAATACCCAATAAACTATTATTCACCACGCGTACATCAGTGCGAATACCTTCTACTTCTTGTGCATACCACAGGGGATAGGTATCGTTATCTCCAAACGAAAAAAGAATAGCATTGGGAGCGCAACTTTCCAAATAGTCTCTGGCCATATCTGGTGCAGTAGTCTTGTTGCTTCGATCATGATCGTCCCAATTTTGAATACTCATCCATGTTGGAACTAGCGCACAAAGTATCACGGATATTGCTACAATGGTTGAAGCACCTCTATTTCCTTTGTTGAATTGTTTTAAGAGTGAGGGTACCCCTGCAGCTAAACCGACTCCCAGCATTCCAGCAGCTATGGCATTTATCATGGCGCCATCTCCATTTCCTGGAAAGCAACTCATAAATGTTACTAAAAAGGCAAGTGACCCCGAATAAATTAAAAAGTCACGACTCGTTAACTTTTCGATTTTTTCTTGTGCCATTACTGCAAAGGCAACTACGGCCAATCCAATCCAAATGGCAAATGCATAAAAAGATCCTACGTAAGCATAATCACGTTCACGTGGCTGGTTGCCGGGTTGGTTGAGGTACAACACAACCGCGATGCCAGTGAAAAAGAAAAGCAAGAAACTAACGATCCAATCTTTTCTATTACGCAGGTAATGAAAAACACAACCTATTACACCCAGTAGAAAAGGAAGTAAGTAGTACTTGTTATTGGCAGCATTTTCCTGCATGCTCTGGGGTAATCTGGCTTGATCGCCTAATCTCGCATTATCCAACGCAGCAATGCCAGAAACCCAATTTCCATCACGTTTGTTACCTAATCCTTGAATGTCGTTTTGCTTGCCTGCAAAATTCCACATAAAATAACGCCAGTACATCAAGCTCATTTGGTAGCTAAAGAACCAATTGATGTTATCTCCATAGCTAGGCGCTTCATAAGCGCCTGATTGCTGATCTTGGCCAAGCCCAAGCCACTCGGCATAGAACTGTGCATGATATTGATCGTCGCTGGAATCCCACACGCGTGGGAACAATTGCTTGACATCACTAGTATAGTTATAGTCCCGCGTTCTTCCGATGGGAATATAACTTTCCTTGCCTTTGATATACTTCATTTCACTTTCGACAAAAGGTTGGTCTTGTACCAAGTCTTTTGAAGGATCCGCTGCAAAATGGGGTCCATAAATTAAAGGAGCGCTTCCATATTGCTCACGACTCAAATAATAAACTAAGCTGATGGGATTGTCCACATTATTCATGTCGATGCCAGGATTGGCATTAGAACGAATAAGGGCTGTGAAATACATAAAATAACCGAGTAGCATAAACAAGTAACACCAAAGTGAGAGCTTCAATATGCGTAAGGAGGAAGGCTTCAAGAAATAACCGGCAGCTACAGCCACGCTAATCAACGCTAGGAGAGGAATAAATTTAACACCATCTCCAGGAACATACACAAAAGGTAGTGCCATCAATAACAAGAAGGCTACAAACCAGCTGATTAATTTTGAGGAAGAAAACTTTGCAGCTGTAAAGAGCAAACCTCCCAGCACTAAGCCAATCAGAACTATAAAGTAAATAGCAAATCCAGCAAAAAAGGGCATTCCCAGCGTGTTGACAAAAAAGATGTCAACCAGGCCGGCAGCTTTCATGGAGTACTGAATAATTCCCACCTGGACAAGTCCTGTAATGGCGCAGCCAATTAGAAAGGCATAAATTGATCCTTTTGTAGTGACTGCATAACGACGGTAATAATAAATCATCACGATGGCAGGAATCGTCAGTAAGTTCAATAAGTGTACTCCAATGGATAAGCCCATCATGAAAAATAAAAAAACAATCCATCGGTCGGCTCGTAAACGTTCCGCTGGATTGATCCCAGCTCTTTCATCCGCTTGTTCCCATTTCAGCATTGCCCAAAACACTAAGGCAGTGAAAAAAGAGGAGAGCGCATAAACTTCCCCTTCTACAGCACTAAACCAAAATGAGTCAGAAAAGGTATATGCAAATGATCCTACAACACCCGCACCAACTATGGTGTTTATTTGCGTAGCAGATAAATTTTCTTCTGCGGTGTTAAATAATTTTCTGCCAAAGTGTGTAATGCTCCAGAAAAGAAAGAGTATTGTAGCAGCACTAGCAAGGGCGCTTAAAAAATTCACGGCACTGGCTGCCGTAAGTGGACCGTCACCAAACAGGATGATAAAAAAGCGGCCTAATAATACAAATAGTGGCGCACCAGGAGGGTGGGGTAATTGCAGTCCTTTTGCACTGGCGATAAACTCTCCAGTATCCCATAAACTGCCTCGTGCTTCACGGGTCAATACATAGGTAGCAAGTGCAATTAAAAAGACCGTCCATCCGGTCACGTTGTTGGCTTTTCTAAATGTCATGTAGACGTGGTTTTACGACCCGACAAAAATAGGGCTTAACCCGGCAAAATAGGGGAGTCGGTACTGTTAAGATTTGGGGTAATTATTGGAAATAAACCCGGACCGTTTGATAAGCTAATTGCCCCTGTCGGCTTTTTTCTGAATAGCCTTTCAGTCCAAAGAGTCCGGCGGCATTTCCTTTATTGATCGCAATTTCTAAGTAGCCGGCACTGTTGAAAAGTGCCAACTTTTCACCTTCTGAGACGTCAGCATAACTTTCGCTCAATTGGTCAATTGTTTCATCTCCTCTAAATACAATCCGAAAGCCACGTCCTTTTCTATTTTCCTCAAATTGCTCCCTGGTAATATTGACAATTACATTTTCAAAACTGTCAATGAAAATGATCTGCCCCTCAATAAATTGTTGCTCAATGATTGGTTGCAAGTGTTTCTTTTCTTGAAAACGAATATCTGGTATACCAAGGCGTTCAATGGACTCTCCTTTGTTAATCCGGTTTATAATATTCCCCATCACTTCGGTTAACTGCAAGGTTGTTTTGCTAACGGTCTCATTCAGCGGAATTCCAATTACCATGGCAGGCGTGCCTTCCAGAATCATACTTAGTAATCCATTATCAGCGGTGAGAAAGTAGTGGTCCTGATGGAAGGCAAGTAGTAATTGCTTGGGGGGCGTTGCAAATAAGTCTACTAAAATCAGGTGGAAGCTAAATGGTGGAAAATGTCGAATGGCACTTCTGCATACGTAAGAGGCCTGTGGATAATTAAAGGGAGGAATGTGATGAGAGATGTCGATTAATTGGGCGTCAGGAATCAACTGTAAAAGCTGCGCCTTGATGGCCCCTACTAAATAGTCGGGGCTGCCGATATCGGATGTAAGCGTGATTAGCGCCATAATTTACTGGATCAGTTTGCCATCTTTGAAGAAGAAGCGGTGTACTAATTTATCAGCCCAGGCAGGAAAGAAGCGGTTTAAAAAAACAGTTCTTTTCCCGGTGAAAGTAAGAACCAAGGTTCTTTTTTTGCGAGCAATGGCTTGCAAAATATGCCCAGCGCATTCGCTAGCAGGCATCATTTTACCTTCATCCATGGAGGTTTCACCATGCGCTTCTGCATCCTTGTTTAAGGCCGCATGTCTAATGTTAGAGGTGGTAAAACCAGGGCAGACCCACATCACATGAACACCCTCTTCCATCATTTCTGTTCGCAATGCTTCGAGCCAACCCTGCAATGCGAACTTGCTAGCAGAGTAGCCACTTCTTCCAGGTAATCCGCGATATCCTGCAATAGAGGAAACACCAACAATAGTTCCCTTTCTTTCCATAATCGAGGAAAGTGCATAACGAGTACAGTATACCGTGCCAAAGAAATTTATATCCATAACATGGCGTATTACCTCAATGGTGGCGTCTTTCATTAGGGCACGCATTGAGATACCTGCATTGTTGATAAGGATATCTATTCCTCCAAATACCTCGCAAGTACGTTCAATAAATAATCGGCAATCATTTTCACTACTAACATCAGTTACCATGCAGTGCAATGCACTGCTGGGATATTCCTTTTGCAGCTGATAGATTTTATCCTGCTTTCTTCCACAGGTAGAAACACGTGCACCGGAGCGCAGTAATTGCTCCACCAGCGCTTTGCCAATTCCGTCGGTACCGCCTGTAACGACCACTACTTTTCCACTGAAAAAATCATTTGTATGCATCCGTCTACAAACCTACTTTAAAATTGAAGAAAAAGAGTTGATAAATCGACCTAAAAAGTTTTGGTGTAATTGGGGTAGGGGCTTATTTTTGCACTCCCAAATTTGGTTGATCTCGTAGCTCAGTTGGTAGAGCACAACACTTTTAATGTTGGGGCCCTGGGTTCGAGTCCCAGCGGGATCACAAAAAAGGCCGTCGTCAGACGGCCTTTTCTTTTTCTATGCCTTTAACGCTTTTTGTAAGATGTTCATCACATCCTTTTTGATCATTTTCTCTGCAAGTAACAGCATGTTGTGAAAAGCTTTTTCTCCTGATATCCCATGACCAATCAAGACTGGTTTGGCTACACCCAGGATAGGAGTTCCGCCATAGTCCTCAAAATTGAATCGGTCAAAATAAGCATGCTGAATCCCTTGTTGTTTAGCTATATCATAGATGGATTCAGCCATTTTCAGAATGATGTTTCCGGTAAAACCATCGCATACCATCACATCTGCTTTTGTCTTTAGAATATCTCTTCCTTCAATATTGCCAATAAAGTGAATACTTGAATTTTCTTTCAGTAGCGGGTAAGTAGCTTGGGCTAACTGATTACCCTTTCCTTCTTCCTCTCCAACATTGATCAGGCCTGTAGTAGGGTTCTCAATCCCAAGTATTTGCTGTGCATAGACAGTACCCATCATTGCAAATTGATTCAACTGCTCAGGCTTGCAGTCTGCATTGAGGCCAACATCTAAAAGCAAACCTGTTTTACCATCCGCTTTAGGGATGATAGTGGATATAGTGGGGCGAATAACTCCCTCCAATGGCTTTATACTAAAGTGCGTTCCTACCAGCATAGCTCCAGTGTTGCCTGCGCTAAGGAATGCATCAATTTTATTTGCTGCCAGTAAACCAAAACCAATGGCAATTGAAGAATCCGTTTTTTCTTTTAATGCTTTGGTAGGGTGCTCATGCATACCAATGGTGGAAGGTGCATGCTGAATCATCAAGGAGGATGGTTCAATTCCATGCTCTTTCAGTAGTTTTTCAAGCAGGGGCTGATCACCTATCAGGCATAGCGTAGAGGGAGATCCCTTTTGTAAAAAGGCTTTAACACCCTTTACTGCTTCGAGCGGCGCAAAGTCTCCGCCCATCATGTCTATTCCAATCTTCATGCTATTTTAAATGCGAAATTCCAAACCCAGTACCCGCAGGGTTCCGGCATTTGGAATTTGGTGAGCAATTAAATGCGATTAAGCTTTCAGCGGTGCTTTTTCAGCAACCAACTTGCCTTTGTAGTAAAGTTTTCCCTCACTTACATGTGCGCGATGACGCAAGTGTGTTTCCCCTGTTGTACCATCCTGAGAGAGGGTAGCAGCAGTAGCTTTATAGTGAGTTCTGCGTTTAGCACTTCTTTGCTGGCTGTGTCTTCGTTTTGGATTTGGCATACATTCCTATTTTGAGAATTATGATAAATTTTTAAATTGATCCAATCCTTTCCAGATTGGCTTTTTTTCAGTTTCTGATTCAGGTTCTTGTTTCATTTTTTTTAGCAATTCCAGTGCGGCTTTGTTACAATACGGACCATCCATTTTCTCAAAGCCACAAGCTTTCTGCATGGGTAAACTCAAATTAATGAAGTCGTAAATCCATTCCTCCACGTTCAGGTGACTCTCGCCACGGCTGATGTAAAAAACATCAGGATCTTCTTCTTGTTCATTCATTAATTCGGGTTCTTCCACCATCTTGACTGTAATTTTAAATTCGTCCCAAAGTTCAAGCGGTAGGTTGCCATTGCATCGATCACAGGTTACTTCCAACATGCCGCCGATTTCGAAAGTAAGCAGGAAAAAACCTGTTTGTTTTTCGAGTACCAGACGAACATTTGCTTTACAGTTCTTAAAGTCCTGCTCTTGAAATGCTACAAAGAACTTGTCGCTGATCGGGTAATTGAACTCATGAATCCCGGGTTTTAAACCCACAAAGGCAATATCGTACTCCCGGCGTCGACCCATAGTACTCCTTTTCAGCGTGCGCAAAGGTAAGATAAACTTTTCATACTTTTAGGCAAAGCATTATTTTGTAATCGACTGATTATGAATCAAATAAAAAAGCTCGTTGTGGGCACTGCCTTCCCACGGCTTTTGGCTGGCCTCCTTAGAAATTGGAGTTGGGCTTTATTGTTGCTTTTTGTACTGTCTATAAAGTTTTTTGCCGCTGATGCAGCGCGAGTAGAATTTTATTACAGTCAGGCTTTTTATCCGGTTTTAGCGGGTACCATGAGAGGGTTGCTGGGCTGGCTTCCGATTAGCTTTGGCGATATCCTCTATGGTCTTGTTGGCATTTATTGCATAAGTAAGTTCATTGCTTTACTTAAGAAATTAACTACCAGATCGATTCCTTTGCCACGCTGGAGAATGGTTTTTGGAAAATTACTTTTCCTTTTCTTGATTATTTACGTCCTTTTTAATTTGTTGTGGGGTTTAAATTACAATCGTCTTGGAATAGGAAGTCAATTAGAGCTAACTCCATCCAATGTAAGCAAAGAGGATATTGATACGCTCACTGTTCGTCTTTTAGCAAAAGCAAATGAATGCGCAATTTTGGTAGACACTACCACTCGTCAAGATTTTTGCAAAAAAGAAAAACTTTTTAAGGCTGCTCAATTGGAAGTGCAAAATGCTTCGAGTAAATATCCTTTCCTGGATGCCAAATTAGGAGCTGTAAAACCATCAGTCTATAGCTACGCGGGTAATTATTTAGGGTTCCAGGGTTATTACAATCCCTTTACAGGAGAGGGGCAAGTGAATACCACCATCCCTGTTTTTTTAAGACCTTTCGTGACCACGCATGAAATAGCACATCAGTTGGGTTATGCAAAGGAGAGCGAAGCAAATTTTGTTGGCTTTTTAGTGTGTAGAGAGGCGAGTGAGCCGCTATTTCGATATTCAGCCTACTTAGATATGTATATGTACGCTCATGCAATTTTATTTCAGATGGACTCTGCGCGTGCGCACGAGGTAAAGTTGCAACGTAATAGTCAGGTTCAGTCGGATATTCAAGCGTTGAAAGTGTTTTATCAACAGTATCAAACTCCGCTGGAAGAATTGGTGATGCAGGGATATGACTATTTTCTACAGGCTAATGAACAACCACAAGGAAAACAGAGCTATAGCCAAGTGCTACGTTGGTTAATGGCATGGGTTCGGAAAAATGGGTGGGAGGCGTTGTAACTTAAAACTTGTTTCGCCACATCATACTCTCCACCGGCTTGTTGGGTTGATTGCTATACTTTGAATTTTTTTTCTGGTTGTATGAAACTTCAATAGGCCCATCCACGGGAAAATAGATCAACTGCCCAATGGGCATGCCCTTGTAGACTTTGACAGGTTGTTTTACAGAAATTTCCAATGTCCAGTTTCCGCAAAATCCAACATCGCCTTTACCTGCAGTGGCGTGGATATCGATGCCCAGACGTCCTGTAGATGATTTTCCCTCCAAGAAAGGAACGTGTGCGTGCGTTTCAGTATATTCTTCTGTGACGCCTAAGTAAAATATGTGCGGATATAGGACAATCCCATCGTCTGGAATTTCAAAATACTCAATCAGGTTATGTTTTTTTGCGTCTATCTGATGCTCTTTGTAAGTAGCCAATGTTTTCCCCAGGTGAACATCATAGGAATTACTACCTAAACACTCCCGATTATAGGGAGAAATTTTGATGGTGCCTTTTTCAATCTCTTCTAGAATCCGGGTGTCTGAGAGAATCATAATCGTATATTCGTTTTGATTTGCGGCAAATTAATCAGGAATCGCTCCATTATGCCGATTATTTTTCAACAACAGCTTTCAGACGGGGCCCAATTGGCCTTGTGGGAAATCACCGAGCCGCTGTTTTATTTCGAACAGTTAATAGCACCGGCTCGCCCCATTGCTCACGAGGAAGTAAAAAGGAGGCATCTGGCTGCCCGTGTGGCGCTTCTTTCCTTGGCACCTGACTTTCCTCTGGATCAATTGCTGCTTAATCCAGCCGGAAAACCATTTCTGGAAGGGGGCAGTCAGCATCTTTCCTTTTCACATACTACCGACTTTGCCGCGGCCATTTACGCACAAGACAATTCGGTAGGAATTGATGTAGAAATGGTTGGCGAACGCATTTTTCGCATTCGTCATAAATACTTAAGTGATCAGGAGCAAGCGCATTTACAAGAGGCGATAAAGTTGGATACGCTACAAGAATCGGAGTTGGCCGCACGGTGGTTGACCTTATGTTGGTCAGCAAAAGAGTCGTTATACAAATGGAAGGGCGAACACGGTGTTGATTTTATCAACGATTTGCAATTGATTTCGGTATTACCCGATCTTTCTCAATTACTATTTAAAACCTCTTTTCGGGAGGAGCCGCTGCGCGTCGATTATAAATATTGGGATTCCCTTGTGCTTACCTGGGTGCATGCCTGATTACTCCAATTCTGGATCAGCATCTCCTTCTTCTAGTAAATTAAGGTTTACCTCTGCACCAGCAATTCCTTCAATTGATCCACGGATATGAGCAGCGTTTAAAAGTACTTTTTCCAATTGCTTTTCTCTGGATTTCCAGAGTTTCTCCATGGCGTCTCTCTCTTTTTGAATGGAGATTTTCATATTCATAAAACCTTCTCGTATGGCCTGCCATTGTGCAGAAAACTCACCACTTACCAGGTAGTCGTAGAGTAATTGCATCTTGTCACCCTTGTTTTCCTGGTTTCGTGTTTGTTGATGCAATTTGATCAAAAGATCCCGCAGGATTTGAATGATTGGTTTTACCTCTGTAAAGGAACAGATCCAAACACCCTCGCGTTCGCCAAATTGCTGCA
>CAIRNW010000018.1 GCA_903879995.1 uncultured Bacteroidota bacterium | reverse complement strand
GAACAGGGGGGCTACCTTTGACAGGTCCCATAAGGACGTGACCCGAAACCCTTTGGCAGTGCCGCTCCGGGAGTTGTCATGTTGGTCTGCGGTAAAAAAACTGCGCGGGAGCACAAAGGCGAGTTGGCCGTTTTGTTTTAGAAAATAAGCACATCCTGTGTTATGGGGTTCTATGATTTCAGGTCTATCCGCTTAATTTTACCAGTACCATCGCTTTCAAATAGCAATTTTCCAACTTCTCTTACATATTTAAGCGGAATTTTGGGATTGTTAATATCCTTTTTTCCATCCCTGTACCATTTTTCCTCCCATAATAAAAAAAAAGGCTCTAAATTTTGTGGTGTCAACTTGTAAATCTCTAAAATTTCAATACCTCTATAAACGGCAAAAATCCAATCAACCTTTCTATATTTTCCTATTATTACAGGGTTCATGTGGTGGTGGGTCGAAAAACTTTTTGTCAAAGAAATATTTACCGATTTCAACTCGTATTCATTACCATCTTCATCAACTGCATCATTTCCTTCCCGTCCTGGTAAGTCTCTTAAGCCAGTAATCAGCAAAACTTGCAGTAATTTAACGCCATTATCTTGGAAAATATCATTAATTCCATTTTTCGTTGCTAAATCCTGCAACATCTGTAAAGAGGGATATATCAAATTAAATACTTCAATAGCCCCATATACTGTTTCTGGTTCACTAAGAACATCATCAGTAGTCGGCAGCTCTTCCTTAAGCAAATCAGCAACTTCTATTTTTAATGCTGCCGCAATTGCACAAAGCTTTTCAATAGAAATGTTTTGTTTTGCGTTCTCGATGTAGCCGATGTAGGTTCGGTCAATTTCTGATTTGAAGGCGAGTTCTTCTTGGGTAAGTCCAAGTTGCCTTCTGAACTTGACCACATTTTGAGCAACTATACGCAGCAGATTTTCCAATTTGTTGAGCACAACTAGTTTTTTGCAAAAATGATGAATATATTCGGAAATTATCTCCGAATATATTCGGAAAATCAACTATCTTTGTGCCATGAAGACAGCTTATTCAACGCAGTTCGGGTTTCAAATCATTGGCGACTCCTTAGAGGTTCTAAGAAGCTATCCTGATGATAGCATTGATTTGGTCTTTACCAGCCCACCATTTGCCCTCTTGAGAAAAAAGGAGTATGGAAACGAGGACCAATCGGGATACATCGAATGGTTATCTCAGTTTGGCAGCTTGGTTTTTGATAAGCTTAAGCCGACAGGCAGCTTTGTTCTTGATTTAGGAGGTGCCTATCAAAGCGGACTTCCGGTCAGAAGTCTTTATAACTTCAGGATTCCAATCGAGTTTTGCGACAAAATTGGTTTTTATCTCGCAGAAGAGTTTTATTGGTACAATCCGTCTAAACTTCCAAGCCCGATCGAATGGGTGAACAAGAGAAAGATCAGGGTCAAGGATGCTGTCAACAATATCTGGTGGTTCTCAAAAACTCCTTTCCCGAAAGCGGACGTTACAAAGGTTTTGACTCCCTATAGTGACCGAATGAAAAAGTTATTGGAAAACCCGGAAGAATACTATATTCCGAAAGAAAGGCCATCGGGGCATAATATTGGGGCTAATTTTACGGATAATGGCGGGGCGATCCCACCCAATCTGCTTCAAATCCCCAACTCAGAGTCAAATTCAAACTACTTGGCAAATTGTAAAAAAACTGGTTTAAGCGGCCATCCTGCAAGGTTTCCTTCCAAACTTCCAGAGTTTTTCATCAAATACCTTACCGACAAAGGGGATTTGGTTGTCGATATTTTTAGTGGTTCAAATACGACAGGGTCAGTTGCTGAAGCACATAAAAGAAAATGGAACAGTATTGAATTAGATGCTTCCTATGCTGCTAATTCTTCTCTCAGATTCTTGCCTAAAACTTTGTCTGAGAAAGACTTGTTTAATGTTTATTTTTCAATTTTGGCAGGAAAGGAAATACAAATAATGGATTTTTTAATAAATGGACGTGAAGTTCCTTCACTTACCAAAGACTATATACTTTCTGAAAAATCCAACTTAGAACGAATAGATAAACTAAATAAAGCCGAAAAAAATAGATTTCAAATTCTTGAGAAAGCAGTTTCGGTATTTCTTTAGTGGCCCGCCCCTATTTCCCCGCATCCGTATGGATAACTACTTTACTACCGGATTCCCAGGCAATACCGGAGGCTTGTTCGTAGAGGCGGATGTATTTTTTGCGCAGGGCTTCCGGCATTTTATCGCCGTTGACCTTTAGGCTGCGGTCGCTGAGTTCAAATTTATAATTGGCATGGGGTTCGATGAGCTCATCGCGCAAGAGGGCGCGTTCGATTTGTTGTTGGGCGCTTATGCGGCGGTTGCGGGGGGAGGGGAAAATCCCGAGCGCTTCGGCCTCGGGGGCCGGGTCGGGGTCGAATTCGAATGCCAGTTCTTTGAGGCCCTCCAGTTCTTCGAGCGGTATAAGGCGCAGGCTGCCGAGGCGGTCTTTATCCATATCCAGGTAGAAACGGGTGCCCTGTTCGGCGAGTCGTTCGGCGAGTTCCTCCATGCGTTTGGCCATTTCTTCCGATAGTTCGCCGCGTCGTTCGGCGAGTTCCTCCATACGTTTGGCCATTTCTTCCGATAGTTCGCCGCCTTCAGCAAAGCGTTTGGCTATTTCTTCCATGCGGCGCGCCATTTCTTCGGG
>CAIRNW010000017.1 GCA_903879995.1 uncultured Bacteroidota bacterium | reverse complement strand
TGCAAAGAGGAAAAATAAAGAAATGAACAATATCACTTTAACTGCCCCAAATACTATCTGAAGCCTAAATATTTTAAATAAAAATAAAATTACCCATAAATCATTTTTAGAATAAAGTTTTTAGTATTAACCGGAAAAAAGTAATCTGGCAAAAGTTCTAGATATGCTGAGTTGGATACATTTGCCCCATCATAAAAAATCAGCCACTTCTTGGGCTTAATCCTTTGCATTGCAATTTCTTTGATGAGGCAATCAGTTTCAATAATGAGGTGACCGATTCTGGTAGTATTTACAGGAAAAACACGAAACCCCAGAAATCGAGTAATTTGACTTATCATTAGACTTATCATTAGACTTGGTGGCATACTGACAAGATCTAGGATAATTTTGGCAGCGATTCTGTAAAGTCTTAAAATCTTATTACCCAATCCGAATGGGAAATATGCAGTCGCTTTTTTTACAAGACTTTTATACTTATTCATGAGTTAGCTCTTTGTAAGATTGACGTTCACCAATGTCGAAAAAGTACTTTCGGTTCTATAACTATAAATTCGCCCCATCAAGGTGGGAATGATTTGGGTACTGAAATCAGTAAGGATTTAAATTGATTGCCAGCTACTTCTAAAAATCCCGGCGACAGTAGATAAATCGCTCCACTGGCTAAATCCCCTGGTGGATTTGCCCCCTTCTCATGAAACCCTAGGACAACACTCCGGTCATCTAATTCTACATTGTCATCATACAACCAGGGGGGCGACTGTGGTGAGTTTCTATAAAGTCACGAAGATCGGCTAAACAGTAATTATCAGCATGAATTAGCATGCCATCTCTTCCTTCAAAGAACTCTAAATTGGCCATTAAGGTGCCCGCTGTTCCTAGTAGAGTATGCTCATGAACTAGCTTAACTTGGTCTCTGTAGGCACTGTTGGATACAAACCCTTGTACCTGTTCTGCTAAGTAATGGGTATTAACTAAGAAGGGGTCAATCCCCGCCCAAGTGAGACGCTCTAGCCAAATACCTAACAAGGGTGTCCCTTTAATGGGAACTAAACACTTGGGAATGGTATTGGTAAGGGGACGCAATCGGGTTCCATATCCCGCAGCAAGAAGGATGGCTCGCATTACTGCAACTCCTGCATAATTTCATCTCGCAGCACTGGGGTATTACCTACTCTCCCTACTTGAATGGCAGCTGCTAAAGACCCAATACAGGCTGCTTCCCATATTGAACCTCCACTGGCTAAAGTTAAGGCACTGGCAATCAGCAGTGAATCACCAGCTCCCGCTACGTCTTTGGGAGCTGAGTTCAATGCGCCAACTCTATCTGTTAACCAATTGTCTCCCTTTCCATTTCCTGCATGAATTAATAGTCCCTCTTCTCCTAGCTTGAGGAGAATATTATTAGCATTAGCCTGCTGACGCAGATGTTCTGCTAAAACTACTAGTCCATCTTGGTTGTTTCGGGTACTGATGCGGGCTTCCCGCTCTGTGGGGGTAATTAAATCCATACCTTGGAATCGGCCAATATCCCCCATTTGAGAGGATGACTGACTATCAGCTGCTATCATTACTTTGTGTTGTTTGGCTAAGGTGATTATTGATTCTACTAGGGGTTGGGGTAAGCAACCATAGTTGAAGTCGGAAAATACGAGAACATCAGTTGTGTTCAAAGATTCAGCAACTATGTCC
>CAIRNW010000016.1 GCA_903879995.1 uncultured Bacteroidota bacterium | reverse complement strand
TTAACAGATGGATTGTCTGCTATTGCATTATTGGATGCCAATAAAAAAGGAAAAGCAAATTTCTTCTTGTTGGATCAAATTAATGCCCTTACTGCTACCCCTAGTTCTTCATTAGAGGGTGCAATTGCTGCACTTGATGTAATAGAGGTGGAGGATCGTTACAGAAATCTGGCTGCCCATTTATTAGGTAATGTTTTCATTACGGATGATCAGGATATTTTAAAAAATAGTCAAGGTCAAATTGTAATTGAAAAAAGTGGTCGGTATGTAAAGGGCAAAGTTTCACTCTCTGGAGGTAGTATTGGCGTATTTGAAGGAAACAAGATCGGGCGTGTTAAAAATCTGGAGAAGTTACTGTTAGTTGTAAAAACGCAGGGCGAAAAGGTGGAGCAGTTGCGGGCTGCAATTCAAGTACGGCATAATGAGGTAATTGCTTTTAATGAAGATTTGAGAGAAACTGCATTGCGTCAAACTGAAAAGGAGATTTTGCAGTTAACTAATGAAGTTTTTGCGCTTCAGAATAAGCTTGAGAATATTGCAGCTTCTCAACAAATTGGCGAGCAGCGACAAACTGAAATTCGTTCGCAAATTGAGCAAACTTTACAGTCGGTTGCCACTGTGCGTGGGGAGCTGTCCAGTTTGACAGCATTACTGCAAGAAAATACGCAACAGCTTCAAGGAGCTGAAGAAGCATTTCGATTGGGGGAGGCTTCTTATCAGGAGGCTTCCCGTCAGTTTAATGATTTTAATCTGGGTGTTTCCCGTCAACAAAATAAAATTGCTTCTCTTCGCCAAGAGTTTGACTTCAAAAACAGTCAACTATCCGATTTACAAATTCAAATAGCGGATAGCACTACACAGGTACAAGACACATTAAAGCTAAATGAGGAGTCTGCTATTGCCTTAGATGAAATTGAGAAATCACTCACGCAATTCCTTCGCGAAAAAGAGGAGCAGGAAAAATTATTAAATACGGCAGATCAGGCCTACTATAACCTTCGCAATCAATTATCGGAAAAAGAAAGCTCCATTCGTTTGCAGGTAAAGGAAAAAGAGCAAGTGGAGTTTCTCCTGGCGGCTATAAAAGACAAGCTGAATGACTTGAAACTTCAGTTAGCCGGTATGAAGGAACGCATGAGTGTTGAGTTTCGATTAGATCTTGAATCCATTTTGGGAGAGTCTAGGGCTACAGAAACACCCTTGGAGGAACTACAAGCCTCTGTTGATCGTATGAAAAGACGGTTGGAGAATTTGGGGGAAGTTAATCCAACGGCTATTGAGGCTTTTACTGAAATGAAAAAGCGTTATGACTTTATCCTGGAACAAAAAACAGATCTAGTAACGGCTAAGGATAGTCTTTTGAAAACAATAGAGGAAGTTGAATTGACTGCAAATCAAAAATTCCAGGACACTTTTGAACAGGTTCGTTCTCATTTTCAAAAAGTGTTCAAAACATTATTTACTGAAGATGACCAGTGTGATCTTGTTCTAGAAGATCCTACGAATATAGCTGAAAGCGGTATTGACGTGGTAGCAAAGCCAAAAGGTAAACGTCCTACTTCCTTGACACAATTAAGTGGGGGAGAACGAACATTAACTGCCACTGCATTACTCTTTGCTATTTATCTCATTAAGCCAGCACCATTCTGTATTCTGGATGAGGTAGACGCTCCTTTGGATGATGCCAATGTTGGAAAATTCACGAATATGATTCGTCAATTCAGTGAAAATTCGCAGTTCATTATTGTTACGCACAATAAAATGACCATGAGCACAGTTGACGTGATTTATGGGGTAACGATGCAGGAGCCTGGAGTTAGCAAATTGGTTACTGTTGACTTCAGAAACTTGCAATAAGCTTTGGCAATCATGTTTAAAAAAGGGCTTTTACTTGTCTTTTTTTTCAGTCTTTTGTTTTGTGGTTTTTCACAAGGGCTACCTGAAGGACTATTTATTGGTGCAAAATCGCCCGATTTCAAGGGGATTGACCAATTTGACCGTCCAGTTCAGTTGAGAGAGGCAGCCAAGAAAAAGCCCGTACTGATTATTTTCTATCGAGGTTATTGGTGCCCACACTGTACTCGATTACTTACAAGTATACAGGATTCGTTATCCTATTTTACCGATAAAGACGTTACCGTCATAGCCGTCTCCCCAGAGTCAAAAGAAAGTCGGTTAAAAACGCTAGAGAAAACCAAGGCTGGATTTGCCCTGTTACATGACTCTGCTCTATTGATATCGCGGCTTTATGATGTTAGTTATTCTCTTTCGGAAAGTCAATTAGCTCGTTATCGAAGTGGTTCAATTGATTTAGCAAAGATTAACCAGCCTAATCCACCAGCGTTACCAGTTCCGTCAGTTTTTATTATAGGTAAAGATTACTCTATCACCTACCGCTTTTTTGATCCTGATCATAAAAGACGAACACATGCTGCAGAACTGCTATCATTATTCCACTAATTAGGGTCAGCTGATTCATTATATTTGTCCACACGAACTCATGGCAACAGAAAAAGAAAAAAAAGAAGTAGCGTATACAGAGGATAGTATACAATCCTTAGACTGGAAGCAGCATATTCGCTTACGACCAGGTATGTATATTGGTAAGTTGGGCGATGGGGCCTCTCCAGACGATGGTATATACGTTTTAATCAAGGAGGTAATAGATAATGCCATCGATGAGTACACCATGGGTTATGGGAAAGCAGTTGATTTATCGATTGAGGATAAAACGGTTACCGTTCGAGATTATGGTCGGGGAATACCGTTGGGGAAAGTGGTCGATGTTGTAAGTAAAATAAATACGGGAGCCAAATATGATAGTAAGGCATTTCAAAAAGCGGTTGGGTTAAATGGGGTAGGAACAAAAGCGGTAAATGCCTTAAGTACTTTCTTTAAAGTATCAGCATATCGCGAAGGAAAGGAAAAAACAGCTGATTTCTCAAGAGGGGAATTGGTAAAAGAATATAAGGAGGCTAAGACTGATCAACCCAATGGTACCCTAGTTAGTTTTACACCTGACGAAACAGTATTCAAGGGATATCGGTTTATCTATGATTTTATTGAAAATCAGTTATGGAACTACGCATTTTTAAACGCGGGCTTAAAGATTAATTTTAATGGAAAAACGTTTTTAAGCAAAAACGGATTATTGGACTTACTACAAAGAAAAACGAATGAAGATGAACTTCGTTACCCCATTATACACTTGACTGGAGATGACATTGAAGTAGCGATTTCACACACAAATGATTACGGGGAAGATATTTACAGCTTTGTAAATGGGCAACATACTACTCAAGGGGGTACTCACCAACAGGCGTTTCGAGAAGCCTATGTAAAAACCATACGCGATTTTTTCAAAAAAGACTACGACGCCTCCGATATTCGCACAGGAATTGTTGCTGCTATCTCAGTGCGTGTGGTGGAACCGGTATTTGAATCGCAGACTAAGACTAAGTTAGGGTCAGTAAATGTAGACATCGAAGGGCCTACAATGCGACAGTTTGTGGGTGATTTTCTGTCCAAGGAATTGGATAATTTCTTGCATAAAAATCCTACACTTGCTGAGGCGCTTAAAAAACGAATTGAACAGAGTGAGCGCGAGCGTAAAGAGTTGGCGGGTATCAAAAAGTTAGCAAATGAACGGGCAAAAAAAGCTAACCTTCATAATCGCAAACTTCGTGATTGTCGTTTTCACTTGAATGAAGAGGCGCCAACACGCGGGAAAGAAGAGTTTCTGGCGAAGCAACAGGAAACCACCATTTTTATTACGGAAGGGGATAGTGCCAGCGGTTCCATTACAAAAGCCAGGAATGTAGAGACACAGGCTGTTTTCAGTTTGAGAGGAAAGCCGCTCAATTGTTTTGGGCTCACTAAAAAAGTGGTATATGAAAATGAGGAATTTAATCTACTGCAACATGCTCTCAACATTGAGGAGGGCTTAGAGGGACTTCGATATAATAATATTGTAATAGCCACTGATGCGGATGTAGATGGAATGCATATTCGTTTGTTACTCATGACATTTTTTCTTCAGTTCTTCCCTGATTTAGTAAAACATGAAAAAGTCTATGTGCTAGAAACACCGCTTTTTCGTGTTCGTAACAAACAAGAGACTATTTACTGTTACAGTGAGTCGGAAAAGCAGGCTGCCATGAAAAAATTAGGATCCAAGCCAGAAGTGACCCGTTTTAAAGGGCTGGGTGAAATAAGTCCAGATGAGTTTGCTCAGTTTATTGGGACTGGCATGCGTAAACAGCTAATGCGGTTAGAGCAAGGAGATCATATACAGCAATTATTGGAGTACTACATGGGAAAAAATACGCCAGATAGACAGGATTTCATTATTCAGAATCTTCGTTTTGAGCTTGACAAAGTGGAGGACGCTGTTAATTCCTAATACATGTTTGAATTTCATCAGGATCGAAATCGTTATTTCCAAATTCAATACGAAAACGCGGTAAGGTATGTTTTGCCCTTTATCGAACAGTCTGTTTCGATTAATAGTAATATGCGTGTCCTTGAAATTGGTGCAGGAGAAGGAGGAGTGTTGCGGGCTTTCACAGAAAGAGGTTGTAAAACCGTAGGTGTTGAATTGGATCCATTGCGTGTGGAATGGGCCTGCGGGTTCTTGTGGGAGGAGATAGGCCGTGGGCAGTTGTTTTACATAGAAAAAGATATTTATAAAACTGATTTGATTCAAGATTTAAAGGGGGGATTTGATATCATTCTTTTAAAGGATGTCATAGAACATATTCATGATCAACCCAAACTCTTTCGATTGTTACATTCTTTATTGAATCCTCAAGGGGTTATTTTTTTTGGATTTCCACCCTGGCAAATGCCCTTTGGCGGACACCAGCAAATAGCCCGCTCATTTATTTCCCGTCTCCCTTACATTCACCTATTACCGCTGACACTTTACAAAGCGCTTTTACGCATCAATAACGAACCTGTTGATGAGTTGATTGAAATAAGGCAAACACGTATCTCCATTGAAAAATTTGAATCGATTTGTTCAGCAACCGACTATGTCATTTTGCAACGTTTACATTATCTCATCAATCCCATCTATCAGTGGAAATTTGGATGGAAACCTCGCCAGCAATTTACTTGGCTTGCTGCCATTCCCTGGTTGCGGAATTATTTTACTACCTGTGTATATTATCTAATAAAGCCTGCTAAATAAGTTATACATGCTACACGTTTTATTTAATGAACCTGACCTTGCTCGTTTGAAAGAAGTTCAAGCACTAGACGCTACACTGGACGGGCCAATTGTATTAGTGCGAGACGATTATGCAGTAGGTCCCCTACAAGCTTTAGATACGGAGGAAGGTCAACAAATAAGATTAGATTGGTGGAAATCCTGTTTTGAAACCACTTCCTATGGGAGTATACCCGCCTCCCCACAAGTGGATGATGCAGGTGTTGTTACTACCATACAACAGTGGCTAGAAGAAGATGCTGCTGCGGAGTGCTGGATATGGATGGCGCAAAACCAGCATGATGTATCAGGCTATTTTTGGCTGATTTCGCAGCTTAAAAATTGGCAAGGGCGTATTCATGTACTATACTTAAATAATCTGCCTTTTATTAATGAAAAAGGTCAATTATTTTATCCAACTTGGTTAGAAGAAATTCCCCCTCGTGAATTTGTAAAAGCAAAAAAATTAGCGAGGCCAGTCACTGCTAGCGAGTTTGAGATTGATCCAGACGAATGGAATCGGTTAATGGCAGAAAATGCAGGTGTAAGAATATTAGAAGGCGGAAAAAAATTACTCGGCAAGGAATTTTCATATTTTGATGCGGATTTAAAACGCCTCCTCACAAAGGAATGGCAACGTGCTTTACGGATTGTTGCGCAAACGCAATTAAAAATGAAAGTAAAAACAGGTGATGTATTTCTTCAATGGCGATTACATCAACTTGCAACCGAGGGATTGATTGAAACAAATGGGAAATGGGAAAAAGGGTGGAGGGACTTAGATATTCGTTTGAATAGCGGAGAAAGTGGCGCCGTTGCGCT
>CAIRNW010000015.1 GCA_903879995.1 uncultured Bacteroidota bacterium | reverse complement strand
CTACTATACTGTCCGGGGCCCCACCATAAATTCTGCGTGGAGAGTCCGGCCGCAAATCCTCCCACATGTAATAATGCACTGGATTGCCCCAGTGAGAATTTTTCTTGTAATCCACTTACGGCTGCCCCATATGATGCGTTATTTTCAAACTGTGCATTTTGTGAACGAACCCATTGGGGTTGAAATTGCACACTCACTGGACCGTAACGGGAATAAACACCGGCACTCACTACTGTCTGTACTCCTTTAGCCGCAATCATTGCTTCATCATTCCAACCAAAAGGATGATGTGAATTATTCTTAAAGGTGAACTGCGTAGGCAAAATACGAACCACCCCTTTGTTGTCATCAAAATGAATGGAACGAAACAGCGAGCCACTGCTATCCATATCATTAAAAATATCCTGTATAGTAGCACCGGTAGTGTTTCGCTTAGCAATACCCGGTTTATAATGAATAGGACGAACGGCAAACGAAATATTAGGATCCAGCTGGCCCAGTAATTGAAGGTTACGCAACGTAGCATCCATGTCCATCCAACCCACCGGAGAGGTTTGTGCAGTTGAGGTTATCGTCAAAAAAAGAAACCCAACCAGTGGAAGCAAGGTGTAAGTGAAAAAATTGGAACGAAAATTGCAAAGACGCATGCAGGATAGGTTCGGTTAGCGAACCCGCGTAGGCGGGATCTCAACAAAAGTAAGAACAATAAATAAGACCAAGGCCGCTCCGATACTCAGTAACAGTAATTTAAACAATGATTTTTTCTTATCAGTAAGTGGATACACAGGTGCATCGAGTAGCTGCATCACCGGAGTTTGACTAGCCAAAGTAAGACGGGCTGCTTCTAAATTCTTTACCACTTCCGCATACAAGGTATTATTGAGTAAACGATCCCGTTGTGATAATTCTGCAGGAACAGTAGCCTGCCGAAATGCTTCATTGGCATTTAGCACCTGTAAGTTGGCAGACTGAAAAGATTTATCGTTGGCACGTTTGAGTATAGAATCTGCTTTGGCCTCAAGCTTAGCCACATTGGCCGCCATATAACCCGTTTTAATGGTTACATAGAGTTGTTGTGTCTGCGCCACCACACGCTCAGCAAATAATTTGGAGAACTGTTGATTGGGAGTGGTTACTGTAAAAGCAATGATAGAGCCTTTTTTATTTTGTCTTTCCGCAATAATTTGTTTTTTGATCAAACGATCTGCCATCAAACCCAATACACTATCATAAATGGCAGGATGAGGCTTACTTGGTTCTAATACAGCAAAAGAAAAATACTCCAGACCAGCAGGGAGTTTGATTTCGCCTATAGATAAATAAAGATCCGCCAATGTAGCACTATTGGCTCCTTTAGCGCTATCCACACGAGAGAGTAGCACTTCAGTCAAGATTCGACGAGACTGTAAAATATCCAAGATATTATCGCCACTAAAAAGAGTACCGCCACCACTCATCGAGGCAATGTCAATTCCAAAAGAAGAAGCAATTCCACTGAGCCCCGATGAGAGTGAAGAAGATTTTTCTTCCAGGATAAAACTTACGCGAGCCTCATAGGCCGGTTTTTGAAAAAAATAATAGCCAAGTGCAAGTACCACAGCCACACCTGATAAAATAAAGAAAGTACGCACACGCTGCAAAAGCAGTTTTGCAAAATCTTGCATGGCAGTAAATAAACTACCCAATACAATATTGGAGGATGTATTGCCAGCCATAAATTATTGTCTGAGTATAATTACCAAAAATCCTAGCACGGAAGCCAAGCCAGAAACAATTCCCACGGCCTCACCTGTTGAAATGCCCTTACGCTCTGGCTTTAATGGGATATAGATTTCTGCTCCCGGACGAATCACCGGATTAGATCTAAAAAATAAAAACTGCTTTGCATTACTTACTTGTCCGTTGGCATACACCGCATATCCTCTTTTACGATAAGCATTAGCCCCAAAACCACCCGACTGGCGTATTACACTACGGTAACGCAGGCCCGGATAATAAACAATTTGCTTGGGTACATTCACCGCTCCAAAGGTTTGTACCGTTTGTAATTGACGAGGAATACGGAGTACATCTCCTTCTTCTAAATAAATATCTTCTCGAGAACCAGGATTACGAAGTGCTTCATCCAATTGAATTCCCACCGGTTTTAAAAACCGCTTTTTAATTTCCGTAAGCAAGGAATCCTGGTCGTATTTGCCCGCTGGAATTTCACTGAGTTGCAACTGCTCAGCATTAGCTGCTTCTTTATTTCTTTGCTCTACTTGATTTTTTGCTTCAATTAATAACGTATCAGAGATAAAATTCTGTGTATAGGTAGTGCGTAATAATGTTGCCCCCTGCGGATAAGCCTGCTCTCTTAAACCACCCGCTCTCTTGACTAAATCAGAAAGACGCTCTTGTTTTCCTGCTAATACGTAGGTGCCTGGGT
>CAIRNW010000014.1 GCA_903879995.1 uncultured Bacteroidota bacterium | reverse complement strand
TTCCCCCTATAGAAACCTTACCCTATAATCCCATGGCCTATAGCCGAAGAGTAAGTTTTCCAGTGGAACGAATAGGAGGCTCACAGGTTCCGGTGGTGATCGCAGACCTGAGTACTATTGAAGAAATTACACCGGCGCATTTACAAAGCGTAGGCTATACATATGATGCAGCTACCGATAAATGGGCTATTGCTGATACGGCTGCTGATTTTATTTTCACAGGAACACAGCTCTTGAATTTTGAACTACCGGGAACACTTCGTGTGTTGGTATATCCCGCTACCTGGCAGGAAGCCAACTCTGAGACCTATGTGCCAGTTTTTGGATACATGCAATATGTAGAAAGCCAACTGCATCATGACTCGCTCAATTTTGTGCTGATGGATTGCTACAGTGATCCTGATCGAAAAGTGCTCCAACTTTATCTCAATGCTATTTGTCAAGATAAAACAGCCGTACTCTGTTTGAGCAGTTTGAATAAAAATGCCATGCAATCGGTCAGACGTATGTTCTCAGAATTGCATCTGAATCAAGTAAAAAATCCGGTTGTCTTGATCTGTGATAGTCCCGGACAATCTCCTGACGAACATCTGATTCATTTTGCAACCGAAACAGGCGGATTATTACTCGATGGGTTGGGAGATGGAATTTGGTTAGGCTACCAGCCTGATGCATCTGTTGAGCAGCCACAAGTGCAAGGACGAACTTATTTGCCGGTAAAAGATATCTATCAGTTTACCAATAATACCGCATTTAGTATCCTACAGGCTACCCGTACTCGTATTTCAAAAACGGAATATATCAGTTGTCCCAGTTGTGGTCGTACTTTGTTTGATTTGCAAGAGACCACGGCACGTATCAGAGCGGTTACCCATCATCTCAAGGGAGTAAAGATTGCTATTATGGGTTGTATTGTAAATGGCCCCGGTGAAATGGCCGATGCTGATTTTGGTTATGTGGGAAGTGGTCCCGGAAAAATTACTTTGTACAAGGGAAAAGAGATTGTAAAACGAAATATTGACAGCGCCGTGGCGGTGGATCAGTTAATTGAGTTGTTAAAGGAAAGCGGTGTCTGGATTGAAAAATAATCGCATGCGTAAACTAATATGGGTTCTTGTTTTTGTAGTGGTACTGCTTTTTCATCTGGCAGGGATCATTCATGAAATTTCCTGGTTGGCTAAATTGACCAAGCCTGTCTTGATTCCCGTGTTAGGTTATTTTCTGTTTGATTTAACGTATGGTATTAAGAACAGGTTGATCACGCTATTTCTGGTTGCACTTTTATTTTCCTGGTTCGGTGATTTATTGTTGATGAACACGGCCCCTTCTTTTTTTCTATACGGCCTGCTTTGTTTTTTGGTAGCGCAGCTCTGTTACAGTTATTTTTTCTATCGGATCATGTGGCAAGAGAAAATCAAGTTTAGTTGGTTATTATTTTTCCCTGTGGTGATCTATTATGCTGTTTTGATTAGTTGGCTGGCCCCTCAATTGGGCCAAATGAAAATTCCGGTAATGATTTATGGTGCGGTGATTAGTCTCATGTTACTATTGGCGCTTCA
>CAIRNW010000013.1 GCA_903879995.1 uncultured Bacteroidota bacterium | reverse complement strand
GCAGCTGAAAATTGCAAGGCGGGCGCCAACCTCATTGTGGTGGGTAATGCCATTGAAAAGGATCCAGGATTGATTACAGAAATAGGGGCAGCCATTAAAGACTCATCATCTCTTTAAACCGTAGTGTTTGTCTTCGACTCACTTCGATCTTATCACCTCCCTTTAATTCCAGCAAAAGACCTCCGTTGAAATAAGGTTCAATTTTTTCAATCATACGAAGGTTCACAATGTGTTTACGATTGGTTCTGAAAAACAATTTAGGATCCAGACGATCCTCCAATGCATTCAGCGATTTTAAGATCATGGGCTTATTACTACCAAAAAATACGCGTGCATAATTGCCTACACTTTCAAAAAATCTGATTTCATTCAATTTCACAAACCAACAACGATCGCCGTCCTTGACAAAAACCTGATCGTTTTCGGTGAGAATTCCATTGAGTAAAGCCTCTCCTTCAACAACACCAGCACGTGCGGCTTCCAATTGCTGCACTTTTTGAATGGCATCTGCCAACCGCATAGGATCAATGGGCTTCATGAGGTAATCCAATGCATTTACTTCAAAAGCTTTCAACGCATACTCATGATGCGCCGTTGTAAAAATAACCTGGGGAGAACGATCCAACTCTGCCAGTAAATCAAAACCAGTTTTGCCCGGCATTTGAATATCTAAAAAAATTAAATCAGGTTTTAACTGATCAATTTTATCGAGCGCATCCGCCACATTAGCAGCTTCATCCACCACCTCAATGGTAGAAAACTCCTTGAGCAGTTTTCGAAGCTCAACACGCGCTAATCGTTCGTCATCAATTATTAAAGTTCTAATAGCCATATTGTACTATTGAAGAGGGATAGTTACCGAACACAATACCACATCTTTTTCTTGTTGACGGATAAATAAACGAGCCGTTGCACCAAATAATATTTGCAAACGATTTTGCGTACTACTTAACCCGAATCCGGCTGTAATAACTGCACTGTTGAGGTATCCACTGTTGGCTACTTCCAATACATGGGCTCCCTCTCGCTTGAAGGAGTAGATACGCACCCATCCTCCGTCCATGCGGGTGTTGATACCATGCTTAATTGCATTCTCCACCAAGGTCTGTACCATCATGGGTGGTACGGGTAAATCAAGCGTATCCTCTGCAATATCCAACTCCACTCGCAAACGGCTCTCAAAACGAATACTTTCCAAAGCCAGATAATCCCGAATGATATCCATCTCCTGTCTGAGCGGAACCAACTGGGATTTTTCCGTCTGCATACTGCTTCGCAACAAATTACTGAGCTCCGTTATAGCTCTACGAGCCCGCTCCGGATTTAAATCGACCAGCGCACGAATACTATTGAGCGAATTAAAAATAAAATGAGGGTTGATATGCGCCTTTAACGTTTTTAACTCCAACTCACGCACCGCCGACTCCAATTTGAGTGTATCCAATTGTCGTTGTCGGTTGTCGTAGTAATAGTGAAAGAAAAAATATAACAATAGCCACGAAAGAATAAATAGGCCATTATCCAAAAACACAGCAAGCCATTTTTGAAAGAAACTAAGTGAGTATGCCTCGGGAGTAAGAAACAAATTAAAATACTCAAGTGTCAAAATGGTGAATAATGCATACAGACCGTTACAAACTAAAACGCTGATCAAAATACCAGGCCACGCTTTTTCCAAGGGGAGCTGTAATAACCCGAGCCGCTTAATGGCTAACCTGGTCAAGTGAGTTAGCAAAAACCCAATTAAGCAAAAAATCAATATTCTTCCTTCCAATACCCCCGGGGCTAATTGGACATTGAAAACATTGGCAAATAGCACGGTAAGGGCACCAAAAAGTATCCAACCGCTTATCTGCAATAACCAGTAAAGCCGCTCACGGGATTGTAATAAGTTAATCACCGGTTAAAGTTACACCCCACCCCCAAGAAAGTAGTGAAATTTGTACCAGTGGTTAGCAGGCTTTTTCAACGGATTTAGTGCAACCATCCTGTCATTTGTTTGTTATCTTTATCCATGAACCGTACCCCTATGTCCATACAACCAGGCCCCTTACTCAGCACCATCGATTCACCAGCTGATTTGAAAAAGCTCCCCAAGGAAAAGTTGCATCAGGTTTGTGACGAACTACGTCAATATATTATCGATGT
>CAIRNW010000012.1 GCA_903879995.1 uncultured Bacteroidota bacterium | reverse complement strand
TTTTACTTTCAATGCCCTGCACAGCGGGAAAAGGGAGGGAGGTTGAGAACAAATTGATGTTGGCTGCATTGGTCACCGAAACGACATTACGGTGGCCATGATTTTTTTCGATGTGGGATTTGATGCCCGGAGAAAGTCCCACTATCAGGCTGGAAGCTCTGTAACAGCGGTTTTCAAACCAGTACGCCATTTTTTTCAAAAACGGGTTTTGCAGCAACCCCAGCTCAATAGCTCCCTCCGGCCACAGATCACGGGCTTCAAAGACCAGTTTTCTCCCACGCAAATATTTGGCTGCCAATCCCGGAATACCCACCGTAATGGGCCCGGAAGAAGCAATTACAACATCAGCCGGCAGCCGGAGGGCATACCATGATGACCAGAATGCGTATGAAAGGAAAGTGTAGATGCGTTTGATGAAGGGTTGCCTGTTATCCACCCTGACATTGATGATTCGGACGTCAATACCATCAATGCACTGTTTCTCGAGAAACTTCTCCGCTTTGAGATCAGATTTGCTGTATATGGAAGTAACAACCGTAACTTCATGGCCTGCTTTCACCCACTCAGCGGCAAATTCATACACGCGCGTTCCCCACGAGCCTTTTGGCGTGGAGAAGTACTGGTAGAAGTAGAGGATTTTCAAAGTTCAGAGAAAAAATGTTTCAACTTGCCAGACTTGCCGCGTTCAATATCTGATACTTTATGGAACTCCAGTTTCAAGTCGGGTTCCAGATATATATCCATAGCTCGCTGGCAATTATCCATATCATTTTTGCTTAGTTCAAATTCAGAAGTATATTCAATCACAAAAAAATCCAGTCGCTTCTGACGAATGATAAATTCTTTGATCTTGCCACCCTCTTCCAGCAACTTTTTCGAAATATAATAAAAGGTCAGGCCAGGCGAAACTTTCCCGCTGGGCAAATAGATAATGTCGTTGATACGACCACTCACTTTTTCCAAAACCCGGCGACCATTTTTTATCTTACTTGACAAAATAGCACGATCACCCAGTTCATATCTGATAAATGGCATAGCTTTGTTAAACAGGGCGGTGACTACCACACGGCCTTCTTCACCTGGTTTTACAGGATTTCCCTCATCATCCAGTATCTCAACATACAAGGTTTCCTCGTTAAGAACCAAATCTCCATCCTTGTCTTCTACAGCAATCAGATCCAGTTCCGCAGCGCCATATTCTACCACGACTTTCACACCAAATCCATTTTCCAAAGTTGCTCTGTCTATATCATCACAAACTTCCGAGGTAGGCATGCACAGCTGAAGGGTTGGACAAACATCACTTAAAACAATATTACTTCGAATTAAATACTTTGCGAAAACAACCAAAGAGCTTGTATATCCATTAACGTAAACGAACGGCCTTTTTTTGAACTCTTTTAAAACCTTTGACAGTCTGGAGTCGGAGAGATCAAATACCGGAAAGCGTACCCTGCCCGCAAGAAAATCTTTCAATCGCTCTTTCCGATATTTCAACCCTTGCAATGGAATACCGTAAAAGCGCGCCTGCAGGGTTTCTCCCAGGTTAATTCCGTGTTCCAACATTCTGAAATCTGTGTAAGCCCATGTCATTGCATGGCAAAATTTGT
>CAIRNW010000011.1 GCA_903879995.1 uncultured Bacteroidota bacterium | reverse complement strand
GATTCAAACAGGCAAAAAAACCAAATTGAATCGCCTCACTTCCTCCGGCTGTGATCATGATTTCCTCATGCGTCAGGGATATGCCGGCTTTAGCATAATACTCCACTAATTTTTTTCGGTAACTCTCATTACCCGCACTATGACTATACTCCAAAACAGGAATAGTAGCATGACGAACTGCATCTAGGATGGCGGGTGGCGTTTCAATGTCGGGCTGCCCAATATTGAGATGAAACACCCTTATCCCTTTCTTTTTTGCAGCCTCTGCAAAAGGGACTAGTTTTCTGATAGGAGAGGGCGGCATCTGATGGCCCCTCGTAGAAATAGCTGGCATTTTGCAAAGGTAAGACCAGGGGTTATTCATATTGGATTACATTTGCCCGTGTTTTCAAAAAGCAATCCCTGTTTTAGGTCCGTTTTAATCCTGTTTTTTTTCACAGGGATTACTAACTCAAATTTATTTGCCCAGCTCTGTACGGGCAGTCTTGGAGATCCGGTTGTAAAAATTGATTTTGGAACTGGGGCAGCCAACTATGCCTTTACTGCGCCTGGCTACCGATTAACTACTAGTTCCTGTCCTAACGATGGTGAATACAGTATCACCACTTTTCAGTCTAATTGTGGTCGACAATGGCACGCCGTCTCGGCAGATCATACAGGGGGTGGCGCATTCATGATGGTAAATGCTTCCAACACACCCGGCGATTTTTATTTACAAACGGTTTCTAATCTTTGCCCAAACACTACCTATGAATTTTCTGCGTGGGTTTTGAATGTGGTCAACAACCCTGCACTGATCAAACCCAATTTAACTTTCAAGGTGGAATCAACTGCAGGTGCTGTATTGAATCAGTATTCAACCGGTGATATTGGGGTGTTTCCCCAGCCCACATGGGAGCCCTTTGGGTTTTATTTTACAACGGGTGCGGGAACCACCACCGTTGTTTTACGGATCACCAATAATGCACCAGGGGGAGGTGGAAACGACCTTGCATTAGATGATATTCAATTTAGACCTTGTGGACCCACGTTGCGTTCTGCAGCTCCCCTTGGCTTGGATACAGTTAGAACTTGTGAGTACAACCAATTACCCATCCTGTATCAAGGCAATCTATCCAGCGGCTTTACATCACCAGCATATCAATGGCAAGTGAGCGTGGATACAGCAAGAACCTGGACGGATATTTCCGGTGCTAACACTTTACAGTTTACGAGAATTCCATCCAGCCCTGGCTATTACCTTTATCGCTTGACAGTGGCAGAATCTGGTTCATTAGGAATATCCAGTTGTAGGATTTCCTCCAATATTCACTTAGCAGAAATTTACCCAAAACCAATCGCAAATGCGGGGCCCGATCGTACCAAGTTCGCAGGTCGCCCGGTACAATTACTGGGATCCTCAGATGGAATGGCAGGTAATCAATTTGAATGGACGCCTCCACTCTATTTAAGTGATGCATCCATGGCAAACCCGTTGGCAGATCCGCCGCAATTGCAATCCTATCATTTAAAAGTAACCAATGGAAAGGGATGTATCAGTAGGGATACTGTTGTGGTGAGCGTGGTGGACAAGCTTTATGTTCCAACAGCTTTTACTCCAAACGGAGATGGCAAGAATGATCGTTGGAATATTCCCAATTTAGATTTAGCAGATGGAGCTGTGGTGCAAGTATTTGATAGGGCTGGCCAGGTTGTATTCAATGCGGCCAACAGTGCGGCTTCTTGGGATGGTAACTTTCAAGGGGCTCCTTTGCCAACCGGCGTTTATATTTATTTGATACGATTTCGGGATGGGTATGTTATGAAAGGTCAACTAACGCTCTTGCGTTAGCAACAAAAAACCCTCTGTGGTTACAGAGGGTTTATGAAGAAAGACTTTTGTTTGATTAAGATTTTTTTACGGGAGCTTTAGGAGCTTGTTTTTG
>CAIRNW010000010.1 GCA_903879995.1 uncultured Bacteroidota bacterium | reverse complement strand
TGGTAAGTGTACTTATTGCGGTGCAAGTCAGGAAGTTTATAAACGTGAGGACGCTCTAGAAACGTATGCTTACAATTTTATTCACACAGAAAACCCAGGAAAAATATTTAATATGAAGTTTGACGTTATCGTTGGAAATCCACCTTATCAATTAAGTGATGGGGGACATGGAAGAAGTGCTAAGCCCCTTTATCATAAGTTTATACAGCAAGCAAAAAAACTAAATCCGAAGTATTTAACAATGATAATTCCAGATAGATGGTTTGCTGGAGGGAAAGGATTAAACGAGTTCAGAGATGAAATGCTAAGTGATAAGCGCTTTAAAAAAATAATTGATTATACTTCTGCTTCTGATGCCTTCCCAGGCGCAGATGTCCCTGGAGGGGTTTGTTATTTTCTTTGGGATAGTTCATACAATGGTGAAACCGAGATTGAAGTAAGAAATGGTAATCAAATTGATGTATCAAAAAGGTATTTAAACGAGTTTGATACTTTTATTCGATATTCAATTGCAGCGGATGTAATTAAAAAGGTCAGAAACTACTCGACCTCATTTATGAGCGAACAGGTATCAAGTAGAAAACCATTTGGTTTGGCTACTAATGAGAGACCTAAAACAATTGGAGATTTGAGGTTAAAATACTACGGTGGCTATGGTAATTATCCCAGTTCCTCAATAACAGTAGGAAAAGAGTTGATTCCTCTTTGGAAAGTAATTACTTCTAAAACATCCTATGATCACGCTGGGCAACCAGATAGAGAAGGTAAAAGGAGAGTATTTTCGACTTTAGAAATATTAAAGCCTAATGAAATTTGCACTGAAACATACATTATATGTGGTTCATACCATACTGAAAAAGAGTGCTTAAACCTGCTTGGATATTTAAAAACAAAGTTCACAAGATTTTTAGTGTCCCAACTTTCTTTTTCACAAGATATTACAAAAGATAGATTTGCTTTTGTTCCTATTCAAAACTTTAATGAACCTTGGACAGACGAAAAACTTTACCAAAAATATAGCCTTACGGAGGAAGAGATTGCGTTCATTGAAAGTATGATACGACCTATGGAATCAACTACTAATGAAGGAGATCATGAGTAAAAAAGAATTCTTCCCACCCAGACCGTCCACCAATCCCACCATTTATGCCTATGAGTTGGTAGATGTGGCTACGCACAAAGGTTTGCTCAAAATTGGTTATACCGACCGTGATGCCCAAAAGCGAATCAAAGAGCAACTAGGGACGGCAGCCATTCAGTACAAAATTGTATTTCAAGAATCGGCAATGAAAAAGGACGGTAGCAGTTTTACCGATCACGATATTCACCGTCATCTGCGCAGGCAAGGCTTTACCAATCCCGAAGGTGAGTGGTTTAAATGTACCCTGAATGACCTCCGAAAAGCGATTTGGGAAATAAAAACTGGGGAACGGACAGAAGCTAACCGAACCTTGACCTTTGGCATGCGACCTGAGCAGCAAGAGGCTGTAAATAAGTCCATCACTTACTTCAACAGCTTTAAACGAGAAAACCCCGACAAAACCCCACACTTCCTTTGGAATGCAAAAATGCGTTTCGGTAAAACTTTTGCCAGTTACCAATTGGCAAAAAAGATGGGGTGGACAAAAATCCTGGTACTCACGTTCAAACCAGCTGTGCAGAGCGCCTGGGATGAGGATTTAATGACCCATGTGGATTTTGAAGGATGGCAGTTTATTTCCCGCAATGGGTTGAGCTTTGAAAATGCGGATCCTAAAAAGCCAATTGTTTGTTTTGGTTCGTTTCAGGATTAC
>CAIRNW010000009.1 GCA_903879995.1 uncultured Bacteroidota bacterium | reverse complement strand
TCTGGGACTGAGCCACCAGAGAGGGTGGGGATACCCAGGAGGGGGGATCTAGGGGGTGCTATTTAACGTATCCCTGTTCTATGGATAATATGACTGTGGCAAAGCCATCCATCAACACATGAAGGCTTGTGATGACTGATTTTTAAAAAGAATCCCCATTGAAAATTAATTCAATGGGGATCAAAACCAAAACCAAACATTATGCAACTTTTATTTTAGGAAACTCCCTGTAAATTCGACCATCCAACTGGCAACCTCCTTTGGAATATTCAATATGCCCCTTAATCATAGTTGGGTCGGTTGGCTCAGGATTAAACTTCTTCATACCCCATTGCTTAAAGAAAAAAGCAGTATCATATTTTCGGCATTGTCTCAGGATGTTATCAACCCATCCCTTCTCGACAGGCCTTGCATCGTGTCCACTTTCTCCACCTACCAAACATTGATGAATTCCAGTCAGATTTAATTCCCCCAAATCATCTAGCAACGGTTCACAGGAAAGGAACTTAACTTTTGCTCCTGTTTTTCTCAGGTAATCTATTCTTTTCAGTACTTCCTTGTTTTCAACTGATACGCCCATCCAGATATTTTCCGTCCAATTGAGATATCCTTTCTGATCATATTCATAAAGTAAGTGTGCTCGCTTGGTTAAAATCTGATAGGTAATATGTGGTGTATCATTCATCACTTTGAATACCTTTTGTATGAACTCCACAGGAACATCTTTATGAAAAAGGTCGCTCATGCTGTTGACAAACACCCTTAAAGGTTTCTTCCATTTGTAGGGTCGGTCAAGTTCACTTTCATGCACAGTAATTTCAAACTCATTTCTGTATTTGTATTGACCCATAGCTTTGAGTCTTTTTGATAATATTAATGCATAGCAGTTCAAACAACCTTTTGAACATATTGTACATCCTGTTGTTGGGTTCCAGGTCAAGTCTGACCATTCAATTTTGGTTTTGCTCATATCTTAAATGTTTAATTAATTTCCTTTTTAAATCCAATTTTTGTTCTTTTTTCTAATTTGTAATTCTTGATTTCGTCACTAACGAAGTCACATACATGATCCGTTAGTTCCCACACATCCACATTTTCAGTGTTCTCCGTTAGCCAAAGCGATACAACTTCATGTAAACGGTAAGTTCTAATTTCAGCGGTGAATGCTTCGTGTTTCTCGGCAACTTCTTGCCAATCCTTTTCGATGTTTAATTTATTTTTCATTTTTTAATTTTTTACGTTTTTTAGAGGGCATAGTTTTTCCATCCCATGCCATGATGGTTGCTTTCATTTTCGATATTTACATGGATTTTAGCCTCCCTTATTCAGCTTTTCCAGCATCTTCTGTAAGAATCTCAACTCAGCTTCTATCGCTTGTTTTAATTCTTCCTTGTCGGTAGTGAGCTTATCAGATCGAAACCTTGTTTTGGGGTTAATCTTCAAAGGTTTAATCTCAATCCCGAAATGGTTGCCCTTCTCGTCCCTGTGTATGATATCATAGATCTTCGTGTATTCAGATGGTGGTAGTTGATTTAGCACCATTACGGCATTCGAGTCGATAAATTTTTCAGCCTTTTCTTCTCCAAATTCTTGTACCAACTTGAAGTTATCTGGCGAAAGTTTCTCCCAGCCCAGTTGATCTCTTAATTTATCAACCTCAAAGACAAACCTTGGCAGGAATAATGCTGACTTTCCACTGAGCAAAATGTTTCCTTGTCCATTGAAGAAGGTCTCTCTGAGTTCCTTGCTCAAGTGGAAGAAATCTTCGTTTTCGTCAGTTGTTAGTTCTATTTTACTTCCCTTTCCTGTACCTGGAATAAGATTGAGAGTTCGCTTAATCCAAATATCAACATGACCGATGCTCGCAGCTACTATATAAACCACCAAATCCCAGTCGGAAATACCCCTTTCATCTTTTCCATTCAGTACCTCATTGAATTGGGCTATCTCGTCATTATTTAGCCCCACTCGCTTCAAATAGAGGCTGAATTGAAATCCTAGGGCATTTACCAGTGAAAACCTCCGTTTCCCAGCTGTGCCTTCTCTATGGAAGCGAATGAAACCATTTGCCTCGTGGTAATTCAGCATCCTAGAGCTTAAATTCAGGTCGAATTCGAATTGTGGGTTCCTGATGAGGTTCATAAGCCCATCTGGCTCATTTTGTGCCCTCAGAAGTCCCTCAAGTGCTTTGAACTCTTCAGTATGTTCTATATGTAAATGGCTTCTTGTCATTTCCTTTTCGAATCTGGTACAAATATAAGCCCAATATTTTTCACTCGCAAGTTTTGGAAGAAAAAAATATACATTATGTAAGAAAATAGATCATCAATGGTGGTTTGTTGTGAAATAGATTAAAGTTAACAGCTTAAAATAAATTTATAATACATTGATAAACAATTACTTATTTGGTTTTGTCCTTCTTTTTGATTAAACTTATGCAAAAAGGATAAAAATGATATACAACGTGACAATTGCCCCCTTAAGGTTAAAGGGTCGACCATCTACGAAAGAGGTAGCAACTATTAAAAATAACATGTCACCAACAGGATTAACTTATTATCAACTAATTCAACATTCCGCTCCACCCAACAGCTACACGATCGCTCCTGCTTTACATACTGGATGCACAATTAACAATCAGAGCTGGGCTTCTCAGCAGGTATATTACCTTGACTTTGATGGCACGATTGCAATCAAGGAAGTCTTGGATCGTTTCGACAACTTCGGCATCACGCCCAATTTTTATTACACAACCTTTCGAAACACAGATGAGTCTCCCAGATTCCGTGTTGGATTGCTCACAGATCACGAATTAAGAGACTTCGAAACAGCCAAACGAATAAGAGAGGGATTGAAAAGGGTATTCCCAGAATCTGATCCAACTTGTTTCGATGCTGCAAGGATCTTTTTTGGAGGAACTCAAGCATTCCCGATAACTGAAAAGCCCATACCATTTTATAAGCTATGCTTAATGATTGGCATTGTAATATTGGAGGAAGATCATGGAAAGTCCAGATTTGTCCCAGGACGGGTATCCCTATTAGATTACAATAAGGATACCCGTTTTGAGACAGATGAGTACCAAGCTTATCTAACCTACCTAAGAAAATTAAAAAATAACAAAGTAGATTTTGGAAAACTAGCAGAAAAAGTAAGAATATTCAAGGATTTCTTGGAGGGAAAATGGCTCTACCATGAACAACTATTCGGAATAGCGACAGCCCTTCACTGGTTAAAAGGAGGAAAAAAGCTGTTTAAAGATACCATAAAAAAACATAATGGGTTAGGGAACACCCATTACGATAAGTATAAGTCAAGGATTATCGACTACGCTTCCCTCATGGAGTATTTCCCCATGGGTTTAGATAAATTTTCTCCCTACCAAGAGGATTTCGATCACCCAAATTTGCTCTTGGGTATTAAACTACCCATAGGAAAAATTGAAAGGATTAAACAGCCCAATACAATAAGTTTAGATGATGCACAAAGAATTTTTGACGAAAAATTCAAGGAAGCTCTTGATGCAAAGGATAACAAGATTTACATATTCAAGCTCCCAACTGGATTTGGAAAAACGACCCATTTAACCAATCTTGAGGGTCATGTTCTGGCTTTCCCTACACATGATTTAAAAGATGAAGTTTATCGCAAAATGCAGGTAGAGTCTGTTGTCACACCCGAGGTTCCCAGATTTTCAGATAATGTAATTAACTCAAAAATTGATAATTATTATATGATGGGGCTAAATGAAGCTGTTCAGAAAATCATCAAAAGCGTTGCAGCCAAAATTGACACCAGAACGAATGCTCAGGATGCAGTCCTCGCTCAAAAGTATTTGACTGAGGTTAAAAATACTTGTGATGTCTCCACAACACTTTTAACCACCCATCAACGGTTGCTGTTGGGGGGAACCAACAACTCCACTGTAATCTTTGATGAAGACCCGATAAAGGATTTGCTTTCGGTTGATAGTACCAACATTGATGATATCATTTTGTTGAATGCTTACCTGCCAGAGGGGATCCAGATAAATGAACTGATTGAGCGCATTAAAAGCGCAAAACCTGGATTGGTTAACCCAATGCCATCAGTTTTTGTGGACAGGAATACGCTAAGCGAGACAATTGCAAAACACCCCACCAAGACTAATGTGGTTAAATTCCTTGGTTCGGTTGCTTTTGTTAAAGACTCTCGAAATATTAAGAAAATAAGCTATGTAGTTAAGAGGGAGTTAAGCAACGAGAAAAAACACCTAATCATGTCAGCCACGGCTCAGGTTCATTTGTATGAAAGAATGTATCCTGGAAGGATTGATGTGTTGGATTTGACCAATGTCGAGTTAGTAGGCAAAGTATATCAGCACACGGATTATTCGTACAGCAGAACCTCTTTAACCGAGGATTTGATAAACGATGTCAGAGATCGAGTGGGAAATATACCCATCATCACATTCAAGAAAAACAAAGCCAAGTTTTTTCAAGAAGATTTGAATATGCATTTTCACAATGTTCTAGGTTATGACGTGTTGAATGGCTCTGACATTGCTGTTATTGGAACACCGCACTATAATGATTTGGTTTACCGTCTTATCGCATTTGCTGTTGGTCTTAATCCCAACCAGGAAAACAGTATGAAAGTGCGCTTAATTGAGCACGGTGACTTTAGGTTCTGCTTCACAACATACCAAACCAGGGAGATGCAACAAATTCAGCTAGAACTCATTGAAGCGGAACTTATTCAGGCTGTCGGTCGGGCTCGGCCACTAAGGAATGATTGCATTGTGGAGCTTTACTCCAATCTGCCTTTGAACTTTTCCATTATTAATGAAATACGCAATGTTCATTAAAATTGAACTTTTATCACTATATTTCACCCATAATCAAGTTAACGATGAATCGGATACATCAAGTTCTTAATGAGAAAGGAATGAAGCAGATACAGTTGGCTGAAGCCCTTGGGGTTACTAAGTCTTCTGTTTCACAATGGTGTAGTAACACCGTTCAACCCCCTCTTTCCAAACTAAACAAGATTGCAGAGGCAATTGGCTGTGATGTGACTGATTTAATTGTTTCCAAGAAGAATACTATCTGATGCAATTAATAAATAACCAAGATATAAAGCTCGCAAGCGAGGTACAGAACCTGATTAACCAGGATTCCGAGATTTTTATTGCAACTGGATATGTTACTATTCCAGCTTTGTTTGAATTATCCAGCGAATTAAGCCAGTCGAAGGGTGTTAAAATGATTCTGGACACAGAACCATCCAATGATTCTCGTTTTGCATACGATTTAAAGGAGTTTTCCTTGTACTTTGACCTCAATTCTTCCCATAAGGCTAGTAACACATACCAGTTGTTGGAGAACAAATTCCAGATTAGAGCTGGCAATGTTGGAGGACAAAAATTTATCCTGATCAAGAATCCCGATAAAACGCATTGTTTTTCGATTGTCCCTCAGGATTTGAATACTGTAACTTTAGGAACAGTGCCAAGTCCAATGCCAATTGTTCTATCTCAATTCGAGGATCAGGGAGGACAATTTCTTCAGCTGTTTGAGCAGTTCTGGTCGATTAGCCCAAAGGACTTAAAAAGTGATCTGCTAAAAAAAGTAAAAGAAGCCTTTGAAGACAACAGCCCTGAGTTCATATATAAATACACGCTTTATCATCTCTTCAAGAACACAACAATCAACGAGGAAAACGAACAGCGCATTAATAAAATTGGGTTTAAACAAACTGAAATATGGAAGTACCTATTCAACTTTCAGAAAGATGCAGTACTCGGAGCAATTGATAAAATTGAGACTTACGGTGGGTGTATTATAGCAGATTCTGTCGGACTTGGTAAAACCTTTGAAGCTCTTGCAGTCATTAAGTATTACCAAATGCGTAACGACAGAGTTTTGGTACTAGCACCAAAAAAGTTGCGTGATAACTGGCTAGTATATTCTCTAAACGATGTACAAAACATACTGAGTAAAGACAGATTAAACTTTGATGTTTTAAACCACACCGATCTTTCCAGGACTGGCGGTTATTCAGGAAACATCAACCTGGAATCCATCAACTGGGGCAACTATGATCTGGTTGTTATCGATGAATCACACAATTTCAGAAACAACGATCCAAGGAGAAATACCATTACTCGTTACCAACGTTTGATGAATGACATCATCAAATCTGGAGTTAAAACAAAAGTGTTAATGCTTTCTGCAACTCCTGTCAACACGAGGATGAATGACATTAAAAATCAGATTGCGTTTATTACCGAACAACAAGACGATGCACTTGCCGCTCATGGGATAGCGAGCATTGAACAAACATTAAGGAAAGCTCAAGCCAAGTTCAACGCTTGGTTAAAATCGAACAACGGCTCAACATCGAGCAGGGAAAGTTTGATCAACGGCTTGGATGGTTCTTACTTCAAGTTGTTAGATTTACTTACTATTGCCAGATCCCGTAAGCACATCGAGAAGTATTACGATGTAAACGATATTGGCAAATTCCCTGACCGATTAGCACCGATAAACAAATACACCGACTTCGACAAGAATGGTTCATTGAAGGCAATGGACAAGGTGAATGACGAACTCAATGCATTGAACCTCGGCTTCTATTCACCACTTTCTTATGTGCGTGATGATAAGCGAAGTTCCTACGAAGCAAAATATGACATCACGACTTCAAAGGGTAGCATATTCAAACAGATTGAACGTGAAAGCAGTTTGATTCACTTGATGCGAGTAAATCTGTTAAAGCGACTTGAAAGTTCAGTTCACTCATTCAGGTTAACGTTGGAGGGCTTACTTCGTCAAATAGATGGATTACTCAACAAGATAGAAGTAGCAAGCAGAGCTGAATATTTTAACGAGGAGCTGGAGATTACAGATATTGATACAGATGATACTTTGCTTGATGACCTATTAACTGGTGGTAAAGTAAAAGTTTTACTCCAGGATATGGACTTGATACGTTGCAAGGAAGATTTGATGGATGACAAACGCAGGTTGGAAAACCTGTTGGCTCAAACCAAGGTAATTGATGAAACCAGGGATGCAAAATTGCAAGAGCTGAAGAATCTGATTCAAAGCAAAGTTGAAAACAATCTTAACGATGGAAACAAGAAGGTTATCGTCTTTTCAGCATTTGCTGACACGGTTAAGTACCTCTACGAAAATTTGAGCTCCTGGGCTCTTGGGGAGCTTGGAATCAAATCAGCTATGGTAACGGGTGGCGATGCCAACAAAACGAATTTAAGAGACTGTAAACCCGATTTAGGGCACATCCTGATTAACTTCTCCCCCCTGTCGAAAAAACGAGATCTGATTTATCCCGATAGCAAGGGTGAGATTGATTTATTGATCTGTACGGATTGCATTTCAGAAGGACAAAACCTACAAGATTGCGATTATTTGGTTAATTACGACATACACTGGAATCCTGTTCGCATTGTTCAGCGATTTGGACGTATCGACCGTATTGGTTCCATTAATGATAAGATTCAATTAGTAAATTTCTTCCCGAACTTGGAGTTGGACACCTACATTGATTTAATTGGTCGTGTGAAAGGACGTATGCAAATCCTGGATGTATCTGCTACGGGAGATGATAACATTATTGAAGAACCAAGTGTGAGCTACGGTGATTTAGATTACCGTAAACGACAACTCAAACAAATGCAAAGCAAAGTGTTGGATTTGGAGGATATTGAAGGTGGTATCAGTATTACCGACTTAACCTTTAATGACTTTAAAATTGATGCGGAGCGATTGAGCCACGAGGAGCGTGAACATTTTGAACTAGCCCCTAAAGGCATTTACGCCATTACTTCAACCAATACAGATGAAGCCACCCCTGGTGTCATATTCTGTTTCAATGACTTGAATGGAGCATTGATGGATACCAACACATATAGTGCTACCCATCCGTACAGCTTATGTTACATCAATGCCAACGGTGACGTTTTTGTTCCAGCAAGTAACCCAAAGAAAACCTTGGATCTGTACAAGAAACTTTGCCTGGGTCAACACGAAGTGCTTGCCTCACTTATAAGTTCATTTAATAAAGAGACCAAAGCTGGTAAGCAAATGGGTACATATACTTCTCTGCTTCAAACGGCTTTAACCCATATCAAAGGTGTAGATGATGAACTAGGTTTAGACACGCTGGCTTTTGCAGGTGGAACCAAAATGAGCAAAGCACAGCATTCTGATGCGTTTGAATTAGTAAGTTACTTGATCATCAAATAATGCTTAATCAAATCATCAACATATTGCAATTGCCCGAAAGGTGCTTGGTGAACAAGAAGATCACCAAAGCATTTTTTAAGCGCAATTTTGATATGACTTCAGCAGAGAAGAATGTGCTGGATGATTACAACGCCATTTCCGCTATTGATTGGATTGCATCCATCAGTCAGGCAAATGCGAATGTCCCATCATACCAGGATTACGAAAGCACATTTGAGGAAATACAGGTTATTGCTGTAACAACAAGTACTGAATCATTGAGCAAAAATGCTGCGAAAATCATTGACCTAATCCAAAAGTATATCCCTTATCACATGTTGTTGATAGTGCATGACGGTGTGAACAGCATTTGGAATGTTACCTACAAACGCATCAACCAAAACGACAATAACAAACGCACCATTGACAAAAAGTTCACAACCGACAGCATAGCTTCAAATACAACCAACATAGTGCACGAGGCATTTATAGAAGCACTTAGCTTTAGTAGAGTTCCTTCAACTAATTTGAAAGTACTGTACGATGGATATGTGCAATGCATTGCAGGATTAACAACGGCTGCGATAATTGGCACCTTTGAAACCAGACCAACTGAGAGAACCAAAGAAGATGTAGAGCGATTGGAACGCATCACTTTACTAGAAAAAGAAATAATCACCTTAACCAACGATGCACAAAAAGAGACTCAACTTAACAAAAAGATTGAGCTCAACACCCAAGTGCAACAAAAGAGAAAACAAATAGAACTACTCAAAAACAGTATAACGAACGCATGATGGAAAAGATAGTTAAAGGACACCCAATGAGCCAAAGCACCGATTTTGTTGCTCAGAATATAGAAACGCTTAAAACCTTATTCCCAACAATTGTTAAGGAAGGTAAGATTGACATTAAGGAACTCCAAGCCTTACTTGGTGATGAAATAGAAACAGAGGAAGAATATTACCGTTTTACATGGGCTGGCAAAAGCATGGCAAGACGTGAAGCCAATAAACCTAGTACAGCAACCTTGCGCCCCGACAAAACAAGCAGCAAAGATTGGGATACCACGCAAAACATTTTTATTGAAGGCGATAACTTGGAAGTATTAAAACTACTTCAAAAAAGTTATGCAAATAGAATCAAGTTGATTTACATCGATCCACCATATAATACTGGTAAGGACTTTGTATACAAGGACAATTACAGTGATAACCTTGGCAACTATCTATCAATAACGGGACAAGTTGACGAGGACGGAAATCGAATTAACACAAATAGCGAAAGCGATGGGCGATACCATAGTAATTGGTTATGCATGATGTATCCGAGGCTAAAATTAGCTCGTAACTTAATGACTGAAAATGGTGCTATATTCATTTCGATTGATGACAATGAGGTATCTAATCTCAAAAAACTATGTGATGAAATATTTGGACAAGATAATTTCATCGGACAAATTACGATAGTAAATAACCCAAGAGGTAGAGATTACGGTGGTATAGCACAAATGCATGAATATATAATAGTATATGGAAAGAGCCAAAATACAGAACTGAATGATTTAAAGAATCCGAATAAAGAATTTCCTTTTAAGGATGCTATTGGAGGCTATGAGTTAAGAGAGTTGAGGAACCGAAATATCGCCTTTAACAAAGAGAACCGTCCAAACTTATATTATCCATTTTACATTAATCCAGATAGTCAACTAGATAATAATTTACATGAGATATCTTTAGAAAAGAAATCAAATTTTATTGAATTGTACCCCAAAGAGTCGCAAGGCTTCAATACTGTTTGGAGATGGGGGAAGGAAAAAGCAAAAGAAAATCTAAACAAGGAAATTGCAGCAAAAAAAATGACAGATGGTGGTTTTATGATCGTTGAAAAATATCGCAAAAGCACCAAAATGGCTAGATCAGTTTGGGCAGATAAAGAAGACAATTCAGAGAAGGGGACTCTGTTAGTCAAAGAATTATTTGAGGGGAAAAAATACTTTGATTTCCCAAAGTCAATGGAGATGATAGCCAAAGTTGTCGAGATGGGAACAGATTCAGAAGATCATGTTTTAGATTTTTTTGCTGGATCAGGGACGACCGCCCATGCAACAATGCAATTAAATTCAGAGGATGGGGGTGCTCGAAAATACATTTGTGTACAATTGCCAGAGCTGCTTGATAAAGAAAGCGAAGCATATAAAGTAGGTTATAGAACCATTTCCGAAATTACCAAAGAACGAATACGAAGAGCTGGTAAAAAGATAATATCAGAGTTTAAAGAAGATTTATTCAGCAAAGAGGGTAAAACAATAGACGTTGGTTTTAGGGCATTTAAATTGGATAGTTCCAACATTAGAGCTTGGGATGGCAATCCAGATGCTTTGGAGGATAACCTATTCAATGCAGGAAGCAATATCAAAGAAAACCGCACCGAAGAGGATGTGCTTTATGAAATTCTGCTTAAATATGGCTTGGATTTAACCATGCCTATTGAGCAAAAGGAAATTGGTGATAAGCAAGTATTCAATATTGGAATGGGAGCATTGTTTATATGTTTGGGTGATAACATTACTACAGCAGTAGCAGAGGGTATTGGCAAGTGGAAGGAAGAGCAACAACCAGCTACATCTAAAGTGATTTTTAAGGATACTGGCTTTACAGATGTGGAGAAGACCAACAGCATGCAAATCTTGAAACGCTTCGGAATACTTGAAGTAAATACCATTTAACTGATAAACTGTAAAGCTCATGAAAATAAAATTTGATAGCAGTTTATCCTACCAACAAGATGCAATAGAATCTATTGTAGACGTGTTTAAGGGGCAAGAAACCTGCAACTCTAACTTCACGGTGTATTCGCCAGATTTCCTGGCTAAAAACGGCTTGTTTGCTAATCAAGAGAGTACAAATCTGTTGGGTTATGCCAATAAACTGCAATTAACAGAAGGACAGATACTGGAGAATATCCAGAAAATTCAACTGCGCAACGGCTTAAAACCATCCGTTCAAGGAGAGATAGACCGTAATGCTTTAGACTTGAGCGTGGAGATGGAAACGGGTACAGGTAAAACTTATGTGTACCTCAAAACCATCATGGAAATGCACCGTCAATATGGATTCAGTAAATTCATTATTGTAGTACCTACTATTCCAATTAAAGAAGGTGTTTACAAGAGTTTACAGATTACTGAAACCCATTTGAAGGAGCACTATGCCAATGTAAACTATAAGTACTTTGTTTACGATAGTTCCCGTCTAAATGAGATTAGGGATTTCGCCACTAGTGATCAACTCCAGATTATGGTCATCAACATTCAAGCATTTGCCAAAGATGTGGATGATGATTCAAGCAATACCAACAGAATATTACTCAATTATAACGACAAGTTGGGCTACAAACCTATTTCGTTAATCCAAGATACCAGACCGTTTGTTATTGTAGATGAACCCCAACGTGTGTTAAATACTCCATTGGGTAAGAAGTCTGTGAACAATCTTAAACCATTGGCTATTGTTCGCTACTCTGCAACACACAAAGAGAAAGTGAACCTGCTTTACAAATTGGATGCAGTTGATGCATACAACAAACAATTGGTTAAGCAAATTGAAGTAGCCTCAATAAAAGTTGATGGTGCTGCCTCAGCAGGAGCGTATATAAAGCTCTTGCAGGTTTCCAATAAAAATGGGTTTAAAGCAAAATTAGAGTTGGACGTCAAAGGCAGAGATGGTAAATCAAAGAGAGAGAAGAAAGACGTTAAGCCTGGAGATGACTTGCTTCAACTAACCAAACTGGAGCAATATGATGGCTTCATGGTAAGAGATATTTACACCGACACAGACAATGAGTGTATAGACTTCACCAATGATGTGCTAATCCGTTTGAACATGAGTATCGGTGGCACAGATGATTTAGCCATTAAACGTGCTCAAATTGCCAAAACTATTGAGGAGCACTTAAACAAGGAATTGATACTGAATCCGAAAGGTATTAAGGTACTGAGCTTATTCTTCATTGATAAGGTTAGTAACTACCGTGAATACGATACGGATGGCAATCCGAGCAACGGGGTCTATGCTCGTTTATTTGAGGAAGAATACAAGAAAATCATTTCACGACCACGTTATAGGAACTTGTTCGAAGGCGTTCGTGACATTAATGAAGAAGTAAACCAAATACACAACGGCTACTTTGCATTAGATAAGAAACCAAAGGCTAGCAACACCAAGGATAAGTACGAATATTATAAGGACACAACTGGTAAAACCAAAAATGATGAGGACACTTATAACCTCATCATGAAGGATAAAGAAAAGTTACTGAGCTTTGACTCCAAGTTGCGTTTCATCTTCTCTCATACAGCACTTCGTGAAGGTTGGGATAATCCTAACGTATTTCAGATTTGTACCTTAAAAGATTCTGGTGGAACAGATATTTCACGTAGGCAAGAAATTGGTCGGGGTTTACGGCTTTGTGTTAACCAAGATGGTGATCGTGTTCATGGATTTGACACCAACACATTAACCGTAATGGCAAACGAATCGTATGAAGAGTTTGTAAAGAACTTCCAAAAAGAAATGGAGGAAGAAACGGGTATTGTGTTTGGTTTATTACAACCACATAGCTTTAGTAGCATCACGGTTGAAATGGATGGCAATGACCCAGTATTTTACGGGCAAGAACAGTCAGAGCAATTATTTGGCTACTTTGCATTAAAGGGTTATATCGATGCACGTGGAAAGGTTCAGGATCTGCTTAAAAACGACCTGAGAACGGGTGAAGTGGATTTGCCTGAAGAAATGCCTATCCACATTAAATCGCAGGTAATAGAGACTTTAAAACAGGTTGCTGGCAAACTGGAAATTAAAAAGAACGAGGACAAGCAGGTTATTAAAGTTCGTAAGGAAGTATTGCTTAGCCCAGACTTTGAAAACTTGTGGAATCGAATAAAGTACAAAACAACTTACTCAGTAGATTTTGATGCCAATAAACTAATTGAGGCTTGTATCAAAAACATTAACGAACGCTTAGTGATAAGCAAAGGCAAATTGGTTTACACAAAGAGCAAACTAGATATTACTAAGGGTGGAGTAGATAGAGTTGGCGATGAGCAAACAGCCTATGGTCAAGTTGACCAGGACGCACAGGTACTGCCTGATATTGTTACTTACCTACAAAATGAAACCAACCTCACCCGAAAATCAATTGTTCGAATTTTACAAGGTTGCCTGAACCTAAGATATTTCAAGATCAACCCCCAGCGATTCATTGAAGGATGCATTGAGATCATCAATGAACAGATGCGCTTGCACATCGTTGACGGAATCGTTTACAGTAAAATTGGTGAACATGAGTATTACAGCCAAGAGTTGTTCGAAAATGAAGAGCTGGTGGGTTATCTCAAGAGCAACATGGTAGAGAGTAGCAAGTCTCCATTTGAATATGTAGTTCACGACAGTGCAATCGAATCGAATCTCGCCAAAGAGTTTGAGCGAAACGAGAACATCAAGGTCTATGCAAAATTGCCAGGGTGGTTTAAAATTGAAACCCCACTAGGATCATACAATCCTGATTGGGCAATACTGTTTGAGAAGGATAGCGAAGAGAAATTATACTTTGTAGTAGAGAGCAAGGGAACACTTGGTGTTGACTTTCTGCGCCCGTCTGAAAAAGGCAAAATTGACTGTGGAATTAAACACTTTGAAGAGCTATCTCGTAAATCAGGTCAAGATTTAAAGATGATAGTTGCAAGAGATATGGAGGATGTGGTTAATAAAATAATGGCATAACATGTATAAGATTAATAAATCCAATAACAACGTAGTTAAACTCGAACAGAAGCTATTTAAAGAGCTTCAGATACGAGAACGTGAACATTTGCAGGAATGGATAGCAAAGAACCCTGAAATGCTGGGAGAAGAGCTCCTGATCATCCAAAAAGAGTTCGATGGCTTTAACGATACCAATGAGCGATTGGATCTGTTGGCAATTGATAAAGATGGTGGGTTGGTCATAATCGAAAACAAACTGGATGATACAGGTAGAAACGTGGTTTGGCAAGCAATGAAGTATGCTTCTTACTGTTCAACTCTAACAACAAGCCAATTAGTTAAAATCTACCAGGATTATTTGGATAGATGGCAACAAGGTGACGATGCTAAACAAAACCTATTGGACTTCCTAGAGCGAAACGAAGATGAACTACTGCTAAATCGTAATGATCAACGCATCATTTTTGTAGCCAACAATTATCGTAAAGAGGTTACTTCAACGGTATTGTGGTTATTGAAACATGATATTCAAGTACAGTGCTTCAGGGCAACACCATATTCAATGGGTGACGATATGTTTTTACAAGTGGAGCAAATCATTCCGTTGCCAGAAACCAAAGAGTTCATGATTGATGCCAAGGAGAAAGAAAAGGAAGAGCAGGAAAAGAGCAAAACCGTGGAACAATCCGAACTTCAGTTATTAAAGTTCTGGAATGTACTTAAATCAAAGCTGGCGGAAAACAAATTGGATTACTTGGATAGAGTTGGTTCAAAACCTCATTATAGTATCGGATTCTGGAAAGGCAGAGGCAAGTTTGCTTTCTGCATTGGCAGATTCACTTATCGTGTGGAATTGTACTTTTCAGATGATTCCGACAAAGCATTGATCGATGCTATGGCTAAATACAAAGATGAGATACAAGCAAAGCATAACGGTACTATTGAGTGGGAGCGATTAGAAAACAAAAAGGCTTCCAGGATAAAATTCGAGATGCCAAAACAAGTTGTGGATTCCCTTCATGGGCGTTTTGCTGAAGAGCAATCGTGGGATCAAATTGCAGATTGGTACTGTGATGCAATGAGAGATTTTTACAAAGCTTTATATCCCTACTGGGAAAAAGTACAGCGGGATTAATATTCAAGAATATGCAAATAATTAATCTAGATCTTGATCATTACAATTTCTATTGCCCTGTTTCTGGTGAATACATTACTACCGAAGAGGATGGTGTTAATGAAGATGCACAGTCTTTCAGAGGATACTGGTTTGATGAATTTTGGGATGAACCAACCATCAAAGATGAAAAGTTAAATCAACTTTGGACAGAATACTTCCATAATTTAAAAGAAAGTGATCCCGATTACAAGTATTCAGACTTCACAGATAAGTTAGATGAGTTTTTTCAGTCCGTGGAAATACAAAACTATGTGGTTTTTAAAATACACAAGATTGAATTTAGTATTATTCCCGACAAATTTATCTACTTCGTAATTGATATGAATGCGGGCTAATTTCAGCCATGATCCTTAAATGATCCCTATACAAAACCACCGAGAAATAGCCACACCCCAAATCGACAGAATTTTGTTCGTATTGCACAGATAAATAATATTTTAAATAAAATTCATACCAATGAAAAAAGGGTCAAATATTTGACCCTTCTTCAAAATTCTCGTAAAAAAATCTGACAATGAATAAAATCGAGAATTATTCCTTTAAACGTATAAAGAATCCTTCAAGCCCTGAATGTTTGAGGCTTTCGGAATTGTTATTATCAAAAGCTACCAGAACAGATGGTGCTCCACTTGAATCAGCTTGTTTGCCATTAACATGGTGAAATTTTACACGCCCCTTCAGGTAAAGTACTGCAAAGGCGTTCGGGAAAACTTGCTCATGAAATAATCTGGTATCGGAACGGTTGAAGATCAGTGCAATGCAATTGCCATGTTTTGCTGCCTTCTCAATCCAGTATTTGGTAAAAGTGCCATAGGGAGGGTTCAGCCAAACCCTTCCCTTCCAATCTTTCTCCAGACCATTATCTTCAATTGTGTAATGGTTTTTAGCCATATCCCAAGGTCGTTTAGCGGGAGCACAAGGATCAAGATCAAACTCACCCAGAGCTTCAATCAAAGGTGGTGGTGTTAACCATTCATCCTTTCCGCTGGATCTACCATAAAGTGTTTCATATTTTACGTTCATATCTTAATCTGTTCCTTGTAGAAGGTTACCAATGGAACCCATTCAATAAATCTCCCCGAATTAATGACAGTTACATACAGTGTATTCCCATCCTTCCTTAGTTGAATTACCTTAAGTGTAGGTAAGGTTTTAATAAAATCAAGGAACATTTTCATTTTATCTGTATTAACCTCAAAGGTGTAGCTGTCTGCATTATCATCACTGTTTATTGTTACCTTAGTGTTGTGTGGGTTCAATACATGATTAAGCAACGCTTCGAATTGGGTCATATCTATGACAAGTCTTTTTAGGGATGCTCTTTCATTATATTCAGTTATTTCTTCCTCAACAACCTTGTCAACCATTTCATTGATGGTTTTCTTGGCAATCACTGTTTTCCCGTTATTCATGGCTTTGTAGGCTTCATACAGGATTTCTATGGTCTTTACCATATCATTTGCCTGATCCTGAAAGGTTTCATAAGCATTGACATTCAACCCTAAATCTGCTGCAATAAAATCCATGATTCGAGCCCATTTATAATCATCGGTGTTCAGCTTGTCGAAATATTGAAGTACCACATCACGGTTAAACTCCTTTCCGTTCCTTTTTAACTGGTTTAGGATTGTTTTACCATGTTTGGAGGTGAAAAATTCCCCAGCACGTCTGCTTTCATCGAGCCCGTATTCCTGAGCAAATCCCTGGGCAAGATCATTGTTTTCATATCCAGAGACGGCTGCTGCCAGGTCTTTCCTTACGTTCTTAAATTTTTTCACGTTGCGCTCCAACTTGGCAACATCCAAGTTGTACTTCCTGATAAATCGCTTCAGCGCATCGTATCGAACACCTGTGTAAACTGCCAGGTTGTTTAATTCTTGGTTGTGTAATCTCATATTAGTTGATAATGTTTTGTTGCATCCACTCCCAGTCAATAGCTTCGATAAGCTCATGTTCAGAGGCATACCAAGGGGATTCGGTTCCGAATGGATTGATTAATTTTATGGCTCCCGATTGGTTTCTTTCAACCTTGGCAATGGCTATTTGCCCTTTGGGAAAACCTGGTAGCTTATGCTTAAATGTTACAATGTTGCCAGGTTTCAGAAATGCTGCCTTTTCCTCAATTGAATTGAAGGATAATGATTCCCTGAGCTGAGTTTCAATTTTCCTTTCCAGGACAGCCTGGAATTGTTGTTCAGTTACCTGGTATCGCTTTTTCCTGGTCTTGTTTGGTGGTTGGCTTAACCCAGTAAGACTTTGATCTGGCTGGTTTGAATTTGAGGTGACGTTATCCGTGCTCATGATTATTTTATTATAAATAGTGAGTAGGAACGCAAAAGGATCATTTTCTAGATTTGCAGTTTAAATTTTTTTCATTAATTTTTGTTGGATGAGCAATCAGGAAGTAAAATATGTGCCATTTACAAATACTGATGAGTTGATGTTCCATTTGGAAGTATCTCAGATGCTCCTCGATACGATCAAAACCAATATTGAGCTGATGGAGAGTGACGAATCAAGCAATCGTCATGAACTGGAACAATCAGTCATCACAAGCCTTCATGTGTTGATGGATGGCTTTGCCACAGTCATATTATCCATAGAACAGGGATACGTTAAATAGCACCCCCTAGATCCCCCCTCCTGGGTATCCCCACCCTCTCTGGTGGCTCAGTCCCAGA
>CAIRNW010000008.1 GCA_903879995.1 uncultured Bacteroidota bacterium | reverse complement strand
GCAATCCCTGTTCAAGTTATTGACAGCACGCTCATTATTTCCAGTCAATGCCAATGAACAGTATTACCAATATTTTTCGAAGAACATTGTTCTTCACTTGTTCACTTGTTGTAGCAACAGACACTTTTGGACAAATCAAACTGGGTGCGATTACAGGTGTTGCTCATAACATCCCCAGATTTGAAAGCGATCAGGATACTCAATCGCCAGACTTATATGGAGCCGCTACTGGCGGATATGCTGGACTTCGGCTGCAATATGGCTTTACAACACGTTTTTCCATTGCAAGTGAAATGTGTTATCAAACTCTTCCATACACTAACAAGTTTGTAACCGGGCAGTTTTACCCGGGCTATCTAACGTTGAGTGTTTTGCCCACTTATGCTATTTTTTCCAAAGCAAGCATAGAAGCTGGAGCTGGAACCGGGTTGACAGCAGTTAGCAGGTTTGAAGATGAAAACGACAATGATCCTTTAATTTTGGGCACTTTGGGCGTGAGGGTCCCGCTGGGCAAATGGGGATTGTGCGCGCGCTATTTTCACTTTCTGCGGCCATTGCATCGGCAAACAACCGTTCGGGGTGAAACTACATTTAGCAGCCACGGTATCCAGATTGGAGCCACTTACGACTTTTTCAAACGGTAAATAAATTCAGCTAATGGCAATTTTTCGCAAGTAACGGATAAGTAAAACACGCTATGCGGGATAAGTACAGAATCGGGTGGTTATACTCGATGCGGGTTTTTAGTTATCCCTTAGTTGCGGGAAAGCAGTAGTTAGCATCCACTGTAAAAATAAATAAAGTCGAAATAACGGGAATATATCCCAAACGGTCAGGCTGCCGTTCAGCATAAAACCTTTAAAAGTTATGAAAAATTCAATTTTAATCAGTTTGCTCTTCATTTATTTTTCAAGCGCATTGGCTGCCCAGGAGAGTAACTATCAGCCAGCGTCGAGCTGCTCAAATTACAATGCATTCGCCAAAAGCAGTCAAATAGAGCAGGTTAAGCCCCTTGTTTCTGCTGTTCGTGAGAATGGCACTCTGCTTCTAAATCCGGAGAAAGCGGACAGCATGGATTTGCTTTTTCAAAAATTGGGAGTAACGACCGGAACAATATTCCAGTTGGTGAAAGAGACGAAAAGTCGACTTGACAGCACGAAGTTTTTTCGCAAGTATCAGCAGTACTACAATGGGGTTGAGGTAGACGGTGGCGGCTATACGACTGCTTATATTGGGCCGAACGGCCCAACTGACCCATGTGCAGAGGCATATATGATGGCTCCCCACATTCTCACTGAAATCTCATTGAACCAAAACCCAAGCGTATCGCCAACGAGTCTTGCATCAATACTTCAAGTACAAAATGTTGCAAGTTTTAAACTTCTTATTACACACAACCTTAGCAACCAATGTGAATACAAATTAGTTTGGAAGACTACATACTTTAAAGAATATCCAAAAATCTCTTGGGTTGATGCCCAAACAGGTATTATTCTTAAAACTATAGACGCAACAATGGACATAAATGCCCCAACAGTAACCTACGGTACTCAAAATTTGAATGACAGAACTGTTGGCAATACTACCACCCTTGAAACTCCTGACCAGAGAGTTGTTTCGTATAATTTTGGCAATACTTGTCCTGTTAACCCAGTCAATGAAAACGAATGGGTCATCAATTTTATCCCTACTACAACTGCAAATGAGTGGTCAAATGAAGGGTCTCCAGAGATTTATCAGGCCTTTTATGTAACATCATTAGCCGTTCCGATTTATGATAGTATTGGTATTAATTTCGGAGTTGTAAATGTTGCTACTTGCCCGGTAAATAATGCATTTTCATTATTCGGCTCTACTGTTGACAATGCTTTTATTGAGATCGGCCAGCCAGGCGGAAGCACCGGGGCACTGTTCGATGTTATTGGGCATGAATTAGGCCATACATTTTTAAATGAATTTTTAGATTATACCACACCCGGCAATCAATCATTACATGAAAGTATATCAGATATGCTTGGTACGTATGTAGAATTTATGGCAAATGGGAATGTAGATTGGGTGATGGGAGATGATGAAACTGCTGTTGCAAACCTAGTTGGAAGAGACTTGGCAAATCCTGGGGTAAATTTCGACTGTTTTACTGAGGTGTCAAATTTTGGATCAAATCAAAGGCATAATCGCTCAAAGCCATTAGGACATTGGTTTTTCTTGATTTCACAAGGAAATCAAAATATATCCTCACTTGGTATTCAACATGCATTAGATATAATACTTGATGCATTAAATTTGATTGAAAGTGATAGCGATTACCCCGATTTGATGGAAGCAACCATGACCATCGTTGAAGACCAGTTTGGCAGATGTTCGAATGAATTTCTCGCTGTTGCTAGGGCTTGGGAGGCTATTTGTGTCCCTACTGGATTTGCTGTTAACGGTGTTATCCCTTCATGCAATTTTATCATTAGCGGCCCAACATGGGTGTGTGAAGAAAGCGAATATGCTCAATTTTGTGCACAAGGAGGGTTGCCAAATTACCAATTCCGGTTTAGAATTATTGGAAAAAAAAGCACTGACTATGAATCGGTCTGTGGAATGCAGGGCAATACACAATACGGTTGTACATATTTGACCCTCATAGATTTCCCCAAGTACCCATATTACCCTCAATATGTAACAATTGAATTATACTCCCCGCAAGCAGGCCCTCAATTTACACAAAGAAAGCGCTTAAAATTAGTTGATTGTAATGGCGATGACCCTACCTGCGAGGAATATAACGAACTGTAAAATGAGGAAGGTGAAGACCGGTTTAGTTACAACTATTCAGAGAAAACCGATGTCAAATACATCAAGGTTCGTGCATTTGACCTCATGGGAAGGCAGGTGTTTGAGAAAAACACCAACAATCTACAAAGAAACGAACTTCAATATCATGGAATACTAATTTTGGTATTTTATAGTGAAAAAGGTGAAATAGTCAAAGTCAGTAAGGCTTTTCTCACTGACTAATATTCTCATTGTCCTCAGGAAGGGATTTTGCATCGTAAGTAAGATGACAGCAAAACTTCTTCCATTTTTTTTTGACTATTCAAACCTTATCATATGAAATGCTTGGTTCTGACTTTGTCACTTGCCTTTATTTACAATTCTTCCTTTTCTCAAACCTATTTAACCCCAAGTTTAGGATATGATTTTATGTCTATGAAATCTGTTTTCATAGCCCCGGATTTTCATGGATTTGAGGTGTTGAATTCGCCTTATTCCATTAAGGGCTTACAGTATGGGCTTGAAATTGAACAAATAATCTATGACAGACTAAGTGCTTCGGCGCACTTATGTTTTGCTCAAAGAAGTGTTGATGCATCCAATTATGGCTTCATTGCTTATGATGGATTTAATTTTAAAAATTGGAGAGGCAATATTTCGATTAATTACCAAATTAACAATTGCCTAAATATCGGTTTTGGTTATGATAATAATAAACTAATGGACTTTGAGCATACATTGCGGAATCTAACCTTTCCTATGTCAAGATCATTAATAATTGATAAAGGTTTAAATGTATGTGTTCGAGGATACTGGGAAAACATAGAGTTGAAAGGATATTATCACTTCGGTTTAAATAATAACAGTTCTAATTCTATATATGAATTAAGCATTAAGCCAATAAACTATTTTGGGTTTTGCCTTGGTTATAGGATAAAAATAATTAACTCTTTCAAAAGAGACAAAAAGACTGAATGCCCAACGTTCTGAATAAATAAACGATGCTAATGTTTGGATGTGTTTATTCCGGAGTATCTGACCCCCTTATTCCGGAGGTCTGACCCCTGTGTGGATAAGTACGGTTTAAGTCGGGCGCTAAGGTAGCGTACACAAACCAACCAACACACGATTCGTAGCAGAAGGGCAGTTTTTTCTGCTCTTCGCTTCGAATAAATCAATCTCTTCAACCCTGCTTTTATCGCTTAATTTAGGGGGGGTAGCTGTCGAAGAATGGGGGAAGCTC
>CAIRNW010000007.1 GCA_903879995.1 uncultured Bacteroidota bacterium | reverse complement strand
GTACAGTAACTGCGGGTGTGAATGTCACATTTTAACACAGAAACACTCCTTTGAAATGAGAATATTTATTCTTTTCACTGCAATCATCGCGCTTTTTTCGCTCAATTCCTGCGAGAAATTTCTGGATCTGGAGCCTGTTTCCGACGGTATTGCCGTGAGCAACACGGGTGCCGATTCTATTCTGTATCACTCCGCTTCGGAGGCAGAGGCTGCACTGGCAGGAGTTTATGCCGATTTCAAGAACGAGTATTACCAGCTGGACTACTTTGTGAACGGCGACGCACAATCGGATGATGCCTACGCGGGCGGCGACAATCCTGCCAACTTCCAGATAGATGATTACCGCATCGATGCGATCAACCTGAACGTGAGCCGCGACTGGGCGTATCTTTACTCTACCATAGGCAAAGCCAATGCAGTTATCAATAATACGCAGGCAGTAAACGACCCTGCTCTGACGGCTCAGCGAAAAGCGGAGATCATTGGCGAGGCCAGTTTCATCCGCGCCTTCATGTATTTCCAGCTGGTACAGCTTTGGGGTGATGTGCCTTTGCAGCTGAAGGAGGTCAAAACCATCAGTGCTGACCAGCTGGATGATATTTATCCGTTGATTTTCCCTGCCCGCGCTCCGAAAGAGGAGATTTACCGACAAATCATTGCCGATCTTGAGTTGGCACTCGCGGGTGTGCGCGTGACGGCCCCGCACAAGGGATTTGTTACCAAAGGCGCAGTGAATACCATGCTCGCCAGGGTGTATGCCACGCAGGAACCGCATGACTGGAACAGGGTGAACGAATACTGTGATGCTGTGATTGCCGGTGGATACACCCTGCTCCCCGATTACGATATGCTCTGGAACAACTCGCAGGAGAACTCTCCGGAAGCCATTTTTGAAATCAACTACAACGGAGGCATCACCGACGGGAACTGGGGTACCAAGATATTTCGCGGACTCGACTGGAAGAAATTCAACCTTCCATCGAATGATCTGGTGCGTGCTTTCGATGCGGAAGGAGACACAAAGCGCAAAAACTCCTCGATTATTTTCCTTGATGTGACAGGGAAGTGGTCAGATCCACACTGGCCGCAGACAAAGTATCCGTTCATCAACAAGTACCGGACCTTTACAGAGGGCAGCAACCAGAACTATATCTTCTACCGTCTGGCTGATGTGCTCCTGCTCAAGGCGGAGGCCCTGAATGAGCTGGGCGACCTGGCCGGTGCGGCAGAACTTGTCAACCGGATACGCACCCGTGTCAATCTGCCCAATACTGCGGCAGCCACCCAGTCTGACATGCGCCTCGCTATTGAGAAGGAGCGCCGCCTGGAACTCGCTTTTGAAGGGCACCGCTGGTATGACCTGAAACGAACCGGGCGTGCTATTGCCGTGATGAATGCTGTTACAGGCGCCGGCAACGAAAATCTGGGTTATGATCTGAATGAACAACGGTTGCTCTGGCCCATTCCGCAGGCAGAGCTGGACAAGAATTCAAAACTGACGCAAAATCCGGGGTATTGATTTGTAATGGTATGGAAGGTGTGTCTGTAGGAGAGCAATCTACGGACACACCTTTTTTTGAGATATTGTTTAACGGTTGGCGGGCGGATTTTTAGTAAAAAACTCGTTTGAAAGTACTAAGTTTTCATCAACCACAAAACTGTCTTTGAAAAACAAAACCCAGCCTTTGGGTAGGTGCTGTTATGTCTTCGTGCTTTTATCTATATACTGGTCAAAAAAGCTATATTCAACCTCATAAACCGTTTTAGGTCTTACTCCAAGCTCAACTTGTTCAAATAGTTCAACTAACTTTTTGCCATCAATCAATTCAATTGGCGGTGCCCCGTCTCTTGTTGCTTCCCTTTTGGCATCCTCTGAAAATATACCTGTTGTCAAAATAATACCCTTTTCTGCTCGTCCGATCATGGCATTTCTAAAGTCACCGACTTGTGCTCTCGAGACTGTACCCTTATATCTTTTGCACTGAAAGAGAACCTTGATACTTACAAAAGGATTTAATTCTAACGTTCCATAACCATCAATCCCGCCATCATGTGAAGCTTGTGTAACAACAACGTTCTCGAAACCATGTTCACGTAAAAGTCTTTTACAAATATGTTCAAAACCTGTGGGTGTAACGGACTGCAAAACTTCTAATAATGTTGGGGCTATTTCATGCTCTAATTGCTCTGGTTCTTCTTCCTCTTGTCGTTTAACAAGTACTGTTTCATTTTTAGCTTTTTTAGTGGCTTGGTGAATTTCTACCCATTTAAGAAAGATTTGTCTCGACTCTTCTACTGTCAGACTTGTATTTTGTCCCTTATTTGTCAATGTCCAAACGCCATGTTTTGAATCATCCAGTAAACCTTCCCAAACTAAATATTGCCTTGCCCAGGCTACCTGATTATGAAATCTAGGTGTTCCAGACTTCATTGTTTCTTCAAGTTTTTCGTCAGGAATATTTAAGTCTTTTGCTATTTGGTTAACAGCTTCCTTGGGTTTTCCAGAGCCTCCTAATTCTCGCAGTGCATTTAATAAAGGACCAAACCAGTTTATAAATTCTGCGTATCCTGATTTTTTCTTCTTTTCGGTCATTGTCAATAATTATTTGTGTCGCCTTTAGCATGAGTCATAACATCCCGCTTAACGATATTCCACACATCTGTTGTGCATATTTTCCTTATATGCAGCCCGGCTTTTCTCCGGACTAACATCTTCAGTATCAGTACTTGCAACTTGATGCGTAGTATACATGCTGCAAACATACACATGAGCAATTACAATTCCAAATCATCCAAAGGACCTTATAATTTCTCCTCTTCTTTGCGCCTTTGCGAGAAAAAGATGCTCGCCAAATCTCGAAGCCACAAAGAAAATGAAGAAATATGGTAACCACCGACCAATACCATCTTGTCTTCCGGTTCCGCCCGGAGCGCTGCGGCTAACCTGATTTTATTTAACCGCAGAGTTGCGCAGAGAACGATTACTTTGTGCAACTCTGCGGTTAAACAAACCTGGTTCGTAGCGTACAAAATAACCATTTAAATCAGGAAAAAGCGTTTTGGAGACACCCGTGGTGTCAACATATACCTGCTGACTCAGGCCGTTGTATTTCTACGCCTGCAGGTGTAGCTGCATCCGCGCATATTTGGAGTTTGTGCCATATGAAAATCTGTTTCCCCCGGGGTTACGACTCCCTCCCCAGCAAATCTTCCACCACCTGCCGGAGCGCCGTTTTGCGCTCTTCGGGCACTGATACGGCCTCGAGGTGGCGGAATGCCTCCCGCTGGAATTGCTGTTTTTCCTCTTCGATGAGTGCCGGTATGCCGTTGCGGTT
>CAIRNW010000006.1 GCA_903879995.1 uncultured Bacteroidota bacterium | reverse complement strand
GGAAGCTGTGGTAGCTGGCGTTAATCGCCATATCATCTTTTTTAGAGAGGTCTGTCTTCACAAGGGGCAGACCTCTCGTCTTTTTAGAACCCCCGAAGACTCCACTTATTTTTTTAATTAATCAACAAGTAATCATGAAATACTTTTTAACTGAGGATCAAACTCCTCGTCATTATTATAATATTAGCGCAGACATTACCGAACCCTTATTACCGCCACTTCATCCTCAAACAAAAAAGCCAGTAGGTCCTGAAGATTTAGCCCCCTTGTTCCCCATGGAATTAATCAAACAGGAAGTCAGCAAGGATCGCTATGTAGAAATTCCGGATGAAGTTCGTTCCTTATATAATTTATACCGGCCCAGTCCGCTGGTTCGCGCTACACGATTGGAAAAACAATTGAAAACACCTGCGCGCATTTATTTTAAGTACGAAGGGGGTAGTCCCAGTGGTTCTCACAAAACCAACACGGCTTTGGCACAAGCTTACTATAACAAACAAGAAGGAATTAAAAAAATTGTAACCGAAACAGGAGCGGGACAATGGGGAACGGCGTTGAGTTTTGCCTGTGCACAATTTGATTTGGAATGCGAAGTGTTTATGGTAAGAGGCAGCTATGACCAAAAACCTTATCGTAAAGTGATCATGGAAACCTATGGTGCAACCGTTCATCCCTCACCTAGCACGATCACCGCAACAGGAAGGGCTCAACTAGAAAAAGAACCAAGTTCTTTAGGATCACTGGGTATAGCCATTAGTGAAGCGGTTGAAGTGGCAATTCAAGATAGTAAAACGCACTATGCCCTGGGAAGCGTTCTGAATCACGTGTTATTACACCAAACAATTATTGGACAAGAAACACTCAAACAATTTGAGTTAGCCAATGATTATCCTGATGTGGTAATTGCTCCGCTTGGGGGTGGTTCAAATTTTGCAGGCTTAGCATTTCCATTTGTGGGAGAGATGTTGAGGGGAGGTAAAGCTATTCGAGCAATTGCTGTTGAGCCCGCCTCTTGTCCAAAATTAACTCGGGGTGTATTTGGTTATGATTTTGGTGACAGCGCGGGTTTCACTCCATTACTTCCCATGTATAGTTTAGGTCATGATTTTATGCCACCTGGTTTACACGCAGGAGGACTTCGCTATCATGGTGCAAGCGCACTGTGTAGTCACTTATTAAATATGAATAAAATTGAAGCGGTGGCACTTCAACAATTAGAGTGTTTTGAAGCGGGGCTACTATTTGCAAAAACAGAAGGAATCTTACCGGCGCCCGAAGCAACACATGCTATTGCGCAGGCTATACGTGAAGCGAATGAGGCTAAGGCAAATGGAGATCAACGCGTGATTGTGTTCAATCTCTGTGGGCACGGTCACTTTGATATGAGTGCTTACGAAGATTATTGCAAGGGGCAGTTAAAAAATCACAGCATTGAACAAGCTGTATTAGAAAAGTCCATTCGCTCAGTGCAACTGGTACCCGAAGAAATTTCCTAACGTGTTAGTCGATATAAAAACACGGCTGTTCGTTGTATCAGCTTTGGATATTCTTTAAGGTTGATGGTTTCTCCGGGAGCGTGCGCACCACGTCCGCTGGCACCCAGCCCGTCCAAACAGTCAAGATATTTTGCTACATAAGAGATATCACCCGCTCCGCGACTGCCGGGATTGCCCGGAGAAACTTTTCCAAAACCAAGCGCTTCGCTTACTTCACTTAGCTGTGCAGCTAATTTTGTATTTCCTTCCGTAGGAGGCAT
>CAIRNW010000005.1 GCA_903879995.1 uncultured Bacteroidota bacterium | reverse complement strand
GATAAAAAAATTAAGGTCCTAAGTGGAGGCGAAAAAGCAAGAGTGGCATTGGCAAAGGTAATTACAAGCCGCGCAAATTTTTTATTGCTGGACGAACCAACCAATCATCTGGATCTCCATAGTTGTGAATTACTGATCGAGGCACTTCAAAAATATGAGGGCACTCTTATTTTAGTAAGTCACGATCGCTATTTCATTTCCAAGACTGCCAATAAAATCTGGGAGATTGAAGACGGGGTGCTTAAGGAGTTCAAGGGTGGATATGAAGAATGGGTCAGCTGGAAAGAGCGAATGGAAAAGCAGCGTAATGCGGGCACCAATAAAAGCATTTCCAGTAATAAAACAGCCCCAGCCCCTTTGATACAAGCCACCCCCGTTCAGCAAGTATCAAAGGAAAAAAAGAAAGAATTTCAGCGGACTCAAAAACAATTTCAACAAGCGGAAAAGGAACTAGCTGATGCTACTGCCACACAAAAGGAGTTAGAGCGAAAATTGGCAGACCCTCAACTCTACGCAAATCGGGAAGACTTTATAAAATTAGAAGCAGCCTATCAAAAATCCCTTCAAACAATTCAACTTTTAACCGAGAACTACGAAAAACTCTTTGAAGCCATGATGCGGTTAGAAGAATAACATCACCCTATAATTTTATTTTACTATTTACTATCGCTAAAATCTCCTGCTCGATTTTTATTCCCGCTTGTTCAATTTGTATCCCCTTTTCTAGCATCTGCTTTACATAGCTGGCGTCCTCAAACCCTGCACAGTTGATTTTAACATTCAAGAAAGCACCCATAATGGCACTTCGAGCACAAAGTGCCCCTACACCTGCATCGGAAACCGAATTAGGATTACCAGACTCCGCCATTGATTTGATCAAATTCATACTATCCAAACATAAAACCATCACCTCCATAGGAATTTCAATAGCTTTTCGGGTAGCTTCTTGAATAGCACTTGCTCGAATTGCTTTTTCATCAGGGGTGGTTTTGGGAAGTGAAAATGCATTCATAATTGCGTTGAAGGAATCCGTATCCGCGTCCACCAACTTTAAAAGCTTATCCTTGAGCTGTTGTCCAATTTCCGCCTGATCGCCAAATTCCTTCCACCGTTCGTCCCAACCTTTTTTGTGAGAAGACAGATTGGCAACCATTGTAGCTAACGATACACCCAGCGTACCCAGATATGCTGCTACAGATCCGCCTCCTGGAGCAGGGGCTTCACTTGCAGCAATATCTGCAAAATCTCGTAAGGTCTTGTTTATTAATTTTTTAGTACTAGTATCTTCAAGCATATATTCAATTATTCGTTCATTTGGATTGAAAGGAGAAAGTTCATTCAAGCCCATAGTACGAACAGCAATATCGATTAATTCTTTTTCTGAAACACCAGTAGATCTATTCTGTTTTAATAAAAAGTACTTTCCAGCATCGATAATTGATTTTAAAGGGACCAGGCCCACTAATTCACTTCCGGTAACACGTAAGCCCCGCTCAGAGGCTTTTTTACAAACTTCGTCAAAAGCAAGATGAAGCGGTGTGACATTAATATTAGTGAGGTTCATTGAGATTTGGGCTATACCATATTCTTCGATAAACCAACCAATAGCTTTTACAGCTTTTAGTGAGCCCGGGATTGAGACAGGGTTACCGTCAGCATCCAATACTTTTTTGCCATTTTCCATCTTTACTCGTCCCGCTTCCCTAACATCAAAAGCAACTGCATTGGCACGACGCGTAGAAGTAGTATTAAGGTTGACATTATATGCAATTAAAAAATCTCTTGCTCCAATTACCGTAGCGCCCCGCTTGGCATCAAATTCAGCCGGTCCATAATCTGGCTTCCACTGAGGATCTTTTATTTTTTTAAAAAATCCCTCATATTCACCTGCCCGAATAACGGATAAATTACTACGGCTTTTATTTGATTGAGCTGCCTCATAACAATAAACAGGTAATGACAGTTCCTCTCCTACTCTTTTTGCTAATTGCTGCGCATACACTGCAGTTTCCTCTAAAGTAATACCAGCAATTGGAATGAGTGGGCAAACATCTGTAGCTCCCATTCTAGGATGCTCTCCTTTGTGCTGACGCATGTCAATTAATTCTCCAGCTTTGGCAATTGATCGAAAGGCAGCTTCCACCACTGCCGCAGGTACACCCACGAATGTGACTACAGTACGGTTTGTTGCTTTTCCGGGATCTACGTTCAAAAGACGTACACCTTCTACAGACTGTATAGCATCCGTGATCTGGCTGATAATTGCCATGTCGATACCCTCACTGAAATTTGGAACACACTCTATAAGTTGATGATTGTTTTGCATAACAAAAAATGAGGTTTAATATATTTCCGCTCCTTTTAATACCACTTTTTTAATCAAATTTGAACCAAAGGAATATGGATAATATGCGAGTGAAGGAATCGGCTTAGTAATAAAAAAATTTGCAAGTTTTCCCGCCTGGATACTACCGCACTGACTTTCTAACTCCAACGCACAGGCACCATTTAAGGTTGCTGCATTAAAGGCCTCTTCGGGTAGCATTCGCATTCGTATACAAGCCTGTGCTACCACACCATTCATATTACCAGAGGGAGAGGATCCAGGATTATAATCAGAGGCAAGCGCAATAATAGCACCTGCATCAATTAATTTTCTAGCGGGCGCGTCCTGCATACGAAGAAAATAAGATGCATTGGGTAACAGCGTGCCAATGGTATTAGAATTACTTAACATTCGGATAGAATCCTCATCCATTGACTCCAGGTGATCCACACTAATGGCATTTTGCGAGACACCCACTTGTACACCACCGGAGATCGCCAATTGATTGGCATGAAGTCGAGGACGAAGTCCGGCTTTTTTACCAGCTTCACAAATCACAGCAGTTTGTGCGGGAGAGAAAAAACCATCTTCACAAAAAACATCAATGTACTCTGCAAGTTTAGCCTTTGCCACTGCAGGAATCATTTCAGAAATTATTAATTGGATGTAGCCCTCAGGATTATTTTTGTAAGGACTAGGAAACGCATGCGCACCTAAAAAAGTAGAACGAATGGGAATGGTGGAATTTTCTTTAAGCCGTTTAATTACTCGCAACATTTTCATTTCCGCCTCTAACGTTAGTCCATACCCACTTTTTATTTCTATCGCACCTGTTCCTGCCAGTATCAGCTCATGAAGTCTTTCGAGTGCACTTTCATACAATTCTTGCTCATCCGTCTGCTGAAGCTTTGCGGCAGAATTT
>CAIRNW010000004.1 GCA_903879995.1 uncultured Bacteroidota bacterium | reverse complement strand
CCGAACAATTAGAAAAATATAAACGAATGATGCGAGACCGCATGCAAGAATTTCGTGGCAAGATGGAAGAAAGACCGCGAGGAAATCGGGAAAGAAAGGATCCTCCCCCTCCTCCTCCACCTCCGCCATCACGCAACACTACTTCCGGATGGAGTGAATTGTAAAACTGAAAGGCCCTCGTTACTGAGGGTTTTTTAGTGCTTCCTCCCTTTTACTGTATCTTTGTTAAATCCTGTTGTAAAACAGCACATACATTATGAAAAAATCTACCGGCAACCCCTTTGCCAAATTTGCCCCGCGCAAATCCAACGCAGCCATCAAGGAACAGTTTCGTCAAGAAAAGAAAAAAGCCAAAAAAGAACGAGAAGAGTATTTTGAAAAGAAAAAAGCGGCTTTACGTAATCCCCAGGCACAACCCACTAAGCCCTCCAACCCCATTCCAATCACAGAGAAAATGCCTTTGAATAAATTCATTGCGCATGGAGGAGTTGCGGCCCGAAGAGAAGCCGCCGAACTGGTCAAAAATGGACTGGTAAAAGTAAATGGAACTGTAGTGAACGAACCCGGCTATAAAGTGTCTCCTGCTGATGTGGTAACCGTGAACGGTAAGAAGGTGCAGCCACAACGGTCCTTGGTTTATATTTTATTAAATAAGCCAAAGGATTATATCACTACAACTGACGATCCTCAAAAAAGAAAAACAGTAATTGATTTGTTGGGGAAAGCAACCAAGGAAAGAATATACCCCGTAGGTCGATTAGACAGAAATACAACAGGTGTACTATTATTGACCAACGACGGCGACCTGGCACAACAACTAACGCATCCCAGCCATCAGGTTCGTAAGATTTATCAGGTAACCCTAGATAAACCCTTAGAGAAAAATCATTTTGAACAACTTGCAAAGGGAGTAGTCCTGGAAGATGGACCTGCTACCATCGATGCCATTGCTTATTCAGATCCAAAGGACAAACGACATGTTGGAGTTGAAATTCATAGTGGACGTAACCGAATTGTGCGTAGACTATTTGAACATGTCGGCTACGATGTAAAAAACTTGGATCGGGTCCTTTTTGCAGGACTCACCAAAAAGAATGTAGACCGCGGCAAGTGGCGCTTTTTAACGGAAAAAGAGATTCGCTTACTCAAGCATTTTGGAAATAAAAAGTAAGATGAAAAAAGGGTTACAGATCCTCTCCGAAACCGATCACTGGATTGCACTCAATAAACCAGCGGGTTTATTATCAGTGCCAGATCGGGAAGGCAAAGAAGAATCCTTAAAATCACAGCTCCAACAACGCTTTGGCAAAATCTGGCCGGTACATCGGCTAGATAGAGATACCAGCGGTGTAATTCTATTTGCTAAAAACGAAGAAGCACATCGCAATTTTTCTATGCAATTTGAACAGCGAGGTGTTCAGAAAAGATACGGTGGTCTTGTTATTGGAAAACCTTATCCCCTAGAGGGCAATATTACTAGTCCAATCAAAGAACATCATGCAATAGTAGGTAAGATGGTCACACACCGCAATGGGAAACCTTCGCAGACCAATTATATGGTAGCAGAACAATTTGCTCCCTACAGCTGGGTACTGTTTGAACCTGTAACGGGCCGTACGCATCAAATAAGGGTTCACATGCAGTCCATTGGCTTTCCCTTGGTATGTGACAACTTGTATGGAGACGGGCAGCCACTCTATCTGTCAAGATTAAAGCCAGGGTATAAAATAAGCAAGCACGAAGAAGAGGAAAGACCCCTCTTAAACAGATTAGCCCTTCATGCGATGGAATTAGTATTTACAGATGAGAATGGAAAGCAAATCTCTATTCAAGCTGATCTTCCGAAAGAGCTACAAGTAACCTTACTACAGCTACAAAAATACGCGCGACAAACTACACCCCGCTTCAGATAAGTTGCACAGTTGCGTGAATAGCACTGTTCTTACGTAACATGGCAGCTACGCCACAATATTTATCCATCGAGAGATCAACTGCTTTTTGAATTTTATCTAATTCAGTTGATGCAGCATTAATGATAAATGTGAGTGTAATGTCTTTAAAGACGCGGGGATGCTCCTCGGTTTGTTCCGCTTCACTTAGTACTTGCAAAGAAGTGAAATGAACACGCATCTTATGAAGGATTTCCACTACATCCACAGCAGAGCAACCAGCTAGTCCTGCCAATAACAACGCCTTCGGGCTGAGGCCTTTTTTTAAATTTCCATCCATCACCAGGGGCCCAAGTTCCTCTTGCATCGATTCAAAAGAAAGATCTCCCGTCCAGGTAGTCAGTGTTTTCATTGCAACTTGTGTTTTTGGTCGGATATAATATTCTCAAGCGTCCATTCTATCTTCTTTTCAAAAGGCTGTTGTCGAGCTTGGCAATCCGCTTTTTTACAGATCTGACAAGAAAACGGTAAACAACCATCGCTATGTACAAACAGCTCCAGGGATTCTCCAAACTCCTTACGCACTAATGAAGCTAACTGATCAATTTCTTCATGTGCCTCGTGTACATTCAGATACCAGGGCAATGTTAAATGACAATCCAAGTGTAAAATAGATCCATATTTTATGATACGAAGGTTGTGGAGGTCGATCCAATTTGTTCTTCGATTAGCATTGAGCACTCCAACCATGCGATTCAACAATAAAAGATCCGCTTTGTCCATCATACCCGCCACCGACTTCATCACAATGGTATACCCGGTATAAAGAATTAACACTCCAAATAAAAATGCAACGACACTATCTAACCAAACCCATTGCGTAAAGTACATCAATAAAAGACCCACCACGATACCTACAGTTGAAAGCGTATCTGTTTGTAAATGTCGGCCACTGGCTACCAGCGCTAATGATTGATTACGGGTGCCCACACGGATGCAGTATTGGCTGGTAAAAAAATTTATTACCGCCGTCAATGCAATCAATACAATTCCTGTGTCAACACGCTGCAATACTTCCGGATAGAGAAGGGTTTTAACAGCCTTGTAAATGGTCAGTGCGCCGGCAGTAGCAATTAAGGTGCCTTCAATAGCAGCTGAAATAAATTCGGCCTTACCGTGCCCATAGGGATGATCCTGATCTGCGGGCAAAGAGGCAACATAGAGACTATAGAGCCCAATAAAACCGGCT
>CAIRNW010000003.1 GCA_903879995.1 uncultured Bacteroidota bacterium | reverse complement strand
GGGCCAAACGGGTGTGGCAAATCGAATATTGTTGATAGTATAAGATGGGTAATTGGTGAACAAAAGATCAGTCATCTTAGAAGCGAGAACCTGGATAGTTTAGTATTCAATGGGTCTAAGACTCGTTCGGCAAGCGGTCTTGCAGAAGTTAGTTTGACTTTTGAAAATACACGAAACTTATTACCCACTGAATTTAGTACCATTACAATTTCAAGAAAATTTTATAAAAGCGGTGAAAGTGAGTATCGTTTAAATGATGTGCAATGTCGTCTGAGAGACATCCAGAATTTGTTTATGGATACTGGAATAAGTACGGATAGCTATGCAATCATTGCCTTAGACATGGTCGATGATTTGATCAAGGACAAGGACAATAGTCGTCGAAAAATGTTAGAACAGGCCGCAGGTATTTCCATTTATAAAACAAGGAAAAAGGAGGCTAAATCAAAATTAGAGGCTACCGAGCAAGACTTGGCGCGAATTGAGGATCTTCTCTTTGAAATCAACAACCAATTGAAATCACTGGAGAGTCAAGCCAAGAAAGCTGAAAAGTATCATGAAATAAAAAATGAGTATCGTGAGGTCAGTATTGAATTAGCAAAAGCCTCGTTAGAAGGATTTAATCTTTCTTACAAAGATTTAAATGAACAACAGGAAAAGGAAACTGATCGTAAGCATCAATTAGAAGCAGCAATTGCCACCCAGGAAGCTGCACTGGAAGCTGAAAAGCTTCATTTTCTTGAAATGGAAAAAAGTCTGCAGCAACAACAGCAGGCTTTTAATGAATTACAACAAGCTTACCGCTTAAAAGAAAATGAGCGTAACCTGGCTGCACAGCGAATTGAGCATCTTAAAGAAAAACTGTTGTCACTTCAGCAGTTTTTGGATCGAGCCGATGGTCAACAAAAAGGAATGCAGGAAAGTCTGTCATTCACTAGTCAACAAATTAGCGAGGAAGAACAGGTGCTTGCCCAATTACAGGAGGAGCATCTAAAACTTGAGCAAGCTGTGCAAGAAAAAGCGGCCCAGTTGGAGCAAGCGCGCCAACAAGTGGAAGCATCTCGTCAATCCTATCAACAAACACAGCGTAAACAATTTGATGCAGAAAAAACGGTGGCAGTTGCAGATACCTCAGTGGCAAACTTACAAAGGGCTCTACAGCAACTAGAAGCTGAGCAACAGCAACGAGAGTCACAATCGACACAACTAAGCATCGAGCGTGAAGAAAAAGAAAAATCACTCGAAATAAAGAAGACTGACTTAGATCAACTACAGCAACATCAAGACCGTACCAAAGATCAGATTCTTCAAACACAGGCTATCTTAGAGCAATTGAGGGGAGAACTCGCGGAGGAGAGTCGAAAACTGGATGCAAAGAAAAACGAATACGATTTACTTAAAAATATGATTGACTCGATGGAGGGCTATCCCGAGTCGGTAAAATATTTGCATAATAACCCGGAGTGGAAAGCTAACGTTCCGATTTTGTCTGATGTGCTTTATGTTAATGAAGAGTATCGTCAGGCACTTGAGAATGTGCTGGAACCTTATTTGAGTTACTATGTAGTGGATAATTTAACAGATGGATTGTCTGCTATTGCATTATTGGATGCCAATAAAAAAGGAAAAGCAAATTTCTTCTTGTTGGATCAAATTAATGCCCTTACTGCTACCGCTAGTTCTTCATTAGAGGGTGCAATTGCTGCACTTGATGTAATAGAGGTGGAGGATCGTTACAGAAATCTGGCTGCCCATTTATTAGGTAACGTTTTCATTACGGATAATCAGGATATTTTAAAAAATAGTCAAGGTCAAATTGTAATTGAAAAAAGTGGTCGGTATGTAAAGGGCAAAGTTTCACTCTCTGGAGGTAGTATTGG
>CAIRNW010000002.1 GCA_903879995.1 uncultured Bacteroidota bacterium | reverse complement strand
TTATCCATGTTGGATTAATTTAATAAGTGCAGCAGGATCCGGAGTTGATTCCGACAGCTGAAAGTGTGCTTGTTCATAGAAAAAGAACCGCTCTTTCAATTTTAATTGAATATACTCCTCCAGTTTATGGCTGGGAATACCTTCCAGCAGAGGTCGGTCTTGACCCGCTAGTTGAAGTCTATTCGCTAGTACTGCAACTGAAGGATTAAGCCAAACAACAATGCCATTTTTTTTCATGAAATCAAGATTGTCAAAAAAACAGGGGGTGCCTCCGCCACAACTCAGCACCAGCTGAGAATTAGCAGTTGTTATTGCATGCAAATATTTTTGCTCTAACGATCTAAAATAATCTTCCCCCTTTTGCTTGAAGAGTGTGGAAACGACTGCTCCCTCCTGTTGCTCAATACTGGCATCCAAATCATAAGTGGGTAAGCCAGTTAATAAACCTATTTGTTTACCCATCCAGGTTTTACCGGCACCCATAAAACCAATCAGAAATACTCGCAAAGAATACTATTTAAAGGCATTGATACCCGTAACGTCCATACCGGTTATCAACAAATGAATATCATGTGTACCCTCGTAGGTAATCACACTCTCCAAGTTCATCATATGGCGCATTATTGGATACTCCCCTGTAATACCCATCCCACCCAGCACCTGTCTTGCTTCACGACAAATTGTAGTGGCCACCTCACACGCATTACGCTTGGCCATACTCACCTGTTGGGGAGTAACCTTGCCCTCATTCATCAATACACCCAGTCGCCAGTTCAATAATTGTGCTTTGGTTATTTCAGTAAGCATCTCTGCTAACTTTTTTTGTTGTAATTGAAAAGCAGCTATGGGTTTCCCGAACTGTTCCCTCTCTTTAGCGTAACGAAGCGCAGTATCATAGCAATCCATCGCAGCACCTATAGCGCCCCATGCAATTCCAAATCGAGCCTTGGTCAAACAACTCAATGGCCCCTTTAATCCTTTCACACCTGGTAAAATATTTTTCTTAGGCACAGATACATTATCAAATACAAGTTCGCCGGTGGCAGAGGCTCTTAAACTCCATTTTCCATGTGTGGTGGGGGTAGAAAACCCCTTCATACCTCTCTCAACAATCAAACCATGAATATCTCCAGTTTCACTTTTGGCCCACACAACAGCAACCTGCGCAAAAGGAGCATTACTAATCCACATTTTTGCGCCATTCAAAATCACATGATCACCCGCATCACGAAAATTAGTGAGCATACTAGATGGATCACTTCCATGGTTCGGCTCCGTTAAGCCAAAACAGCCGAGCCACTCACCACTTGCTAACTTTGGTAAGAAATATTTTTTTTGCTCCTCACTTCCATACGCTTGTATGGGAAACATCACTAAAGAACCTTGTACGGAGGCCGTTGAACGCACGCCACTATCACCCCGCTCCAGCTCCTGCATCATAAGGCCATAAGAAATATAATCCAAGCCTCCGCCTCCATACTCAACCGGAACAGTGGGCCCGAAACATCCAAGCTCACCCAGCTGCTTGACAATTTGTTCAGGAAATTCAGCACGCTGCGCGTAGTCCTCGATAATGGGAGAAATCTCTTTCTTTACATAATTCCGAACGGAATCCCTAACCATTTTGTGTTCCTCGGTCAACAAGGCATCAAGATCAAAATAATCGGGGTGTTGAAACTGATCAGTTCTGGCAGCCATCGCTTAGATAATTTAATGTCAAAAGTAAAGAAGGAAAAGGGAATCAACCCTTACAAATAAGTAGCCATTTCAGCCTGATAGGCACCGGCCACTCTTGCAGCCGCTTCCGCATAATCATCACCCGAGGAAGCATACAATATAGCACGGCTGGCATTTACCAATAAACCAACATCCTTATTCATTGCTTTTTCTGACACCTCTCGTAGACTTCCTCCCTGTGCACCAATTCCGGGAACCAGAAAGAAATGATCTGGGCAAATTTGGCGAATATGTGTGAAAGACTCCGCCTGTGTTGCGCCCACTACAAACATGAGATTTGCAGGAGTACCCCAGGTAGAAACTTTTCCAAGTACGTGTTCATACAAAGGGCTACCCTCACAATTTAATAATTCAAAGTCTGCCGCACCCGCATTAGAAGTCAATCCCAACACAATGGCCCATTTGTCTGGAAATGCTAGAAAAGGTTTCACACTGTCCTCTCCCATATAAGGAGAAACCGTAATGGAGTCAAAATTCAATTGAGAAAAAAAAGCGGTCGCATATTGCCGGGAAGTATTTCCGATATCGCCTCTTTTGGCATCTGCAATAATGAAATGCTCTTTGCCGATGTATTGAACGGTTTGCTCCATGATCTGCCAACCCTTAGACCCCATACTTTCATAAAATGCGGTGTTGATCTTGTAGGCAACGCACGTAGAACGCGTAGCATCAACTATTGCCTTATTAAAAAGCAGGACACCATCAGGATTACCTTGTAAGGGAACCGGTAATAACTGAGGATCGGTATCTAACCCTACACAGAGATAAGAGCGCTTATCCTTTATGGTTTGTATAAGTTGTTGGCGATTCATTGATGATTATGTCTCAAACTGTAGTTGCAATTTTTTCTGTGGAGAGATTGGCATTTCGCATAGCAATACTACGCACTACCAGCGAAGCAAACTGAGAAAATGCTTTTTTAGAGGCTGGTTCATCCCCCATCATAGCCGGAACACCTTGGTCGCCCCCTTCACGAATCGATTGCACGAGAGGTATTTCGCCCAAAAATGGAATATCATATTCATCGGCCAGTCTTCTACCCCCTTGCTTTCCAAAAATATAATACTTGTTGGAAGGCAATTCTGCAGGCGTAAAGTAACTCATGTTCTCCACCAATCCAATCAAGGGAACATTTAACTGTGCTTGGCCAAACATAGCAATACCCTTTTTTGCATCTGCCAGCGCCACATCTTGAGGCGTTGTAACAATAACAGCCCCGGTTACAGGAACAGTCTGTAATAAAGTGAGATGTATATCCCCAGTACCAGGAGGCATGTCTATGACTAAATAATCTAATGCACCCCATTTCACATCCGAAACAAATTGTTTAACAGCACTGCTGGCCATAGGGCCTCTCCACACCACTGCATTTTTTTCGTCCACCAATAATCCAATACTCATCAATTTGATCCCAAAGCGCTCAAGCGGAAGTATCATTCCTTTCCCATTCACATCCTCCATCAGCGGACGTTCTCCCCGAACTCCAAACATGATTGGAACACTAGGTCCGTAAATATCAGCATCCATTAATCCAACAGTTGCACCTCCTTGTGAAAGCGCTAATGCTAAATTTGCTGCTACCGTTGATTTTCCAACCCCTCCTTTTCCACTGAATACAGCAATTATGTTTTTAACGTGAGGTAAAAGTGTTCCCGCATCCGCCCTTTTGGAAGTTGTTTGTGCAGTAAAATTCACAGTAACCACAGCTTCTTTACTCACTAATAACCGAATTGCATTTTCACAAGCCGTACGCATCATGTCCTTCAGAGGGCAGGCAGGAGTTGTTAAAACAACGGTAAAACTCACCTGTGTCCCATTCACCTGAATATCTTGCACCATGTTCAAGCTGACCAAGTCCTTCCCCAGATCTGGCTCCTGTACATTTTGCAATGCGGCCAATATTTTTTCAGTAGTTATCATACAAAGCAATTGCCTGCAAAGTTAACCAATCGACACCCATTTTGTTGAGCGGTTGGCCGGAACCAGCTAATTTTGCATCAGTTGAAAAAATACCTACAATACAGCTGCTTGTTCCTGCTCCTGGTACCGCAATTAGCCAAGGCGCAATTTGAAACCACCCGAGATTCAGTGGTGCAGCTCTATGGAGTAGTCATGACTGCAGACAGTTTGATTGGCATACCTGCTGTCAGTATTACCATTAAGGGTCAAAATCGAGGAACCCTTTCAAATAACCAGGGCGTATTTTCAATTGTAGTCCTTAAGGGAGACGAAGTTGAATTTTCACACGTGAGCTACCAATCAAAAAGAGTAGTAATTCCAAGAGAGTTGGTAGGAAACCAGTATGGAATTGTTCAATTGATGGTAGCTGACACCATTTATCTTCCCGCCACTGTACTAAAACCCCGCCCCACCCCGGAACAATTTGCAAGAGATTTTGCTAATGTGCCAGTTCCCGATGATGCCTACGAAATTGCCAGAAAGAATACAAGCGCTACTACACGTAGGCTTTTACTTCAAAGCACCCCTGGTGATGGAGGAGAAGCTACCAGAATGCAGATGAACAAGATTGCAAATAGGGCTGTCTACCAAGGGCAAGCCCCTCCAATGAACATCTTTAACCCTGTTGCCTGGGCAGACTTTATTCAGGCATGGAAAAGAGGAGACTTTAAAAGAAAAAAATAAGTTGTATGAGTAAGATGGCTGTAATTGGTGCAGGAACCATGGGTAATGGAATTGCACAAGTATTTGCCCAAACTGGTTGGGAAGTAACCCTGATTGATGTACAAACTGCACAACTACAAAAAGCACTGCAAACGATTGAGAAGAATTTAGACAGGATGATTACAAAAGGGACTATTCCAGCTTCTTTGAAACAAGAAACATTAAATAGATTAAAAACCGATACAACAATAGCCAACGGAGTGCTTGACGCTGAAATAGTAGTAGAGGCAGCCACAGAAAATAAAAAAATCAAACTCAATATTTTCAAGGAGATTGATCAGCATGCCCCCGCCTCCTGCATTCTTGCTTCCAACACTTCCTCGATTCCCATCCAGGAAATTGCAGATGCTACGCAGCGCCCTCAACAAGTAATCGGTATGCATTTTATGAACCCTGTTCCCGTGATGAAATTAGTAGAGGTGATTAAAAGCGCTTCCACTTTACAATCAGTTACAGAGAAAACTGTAGCTCTCAGTAAAACACTTGGAAAAGTACCTTGCGTTGTCAACGACTTTCCTGGGTTCATTTCAAACCGCATCCTTATGCCTATGCTCAATGAGGCTATTTGTAGTTTGGAGGAAGGTGTAGCAGGAGTTGAAGAAATAGATACAATCATGAAACTCGGCATGGCTCATCCAATGGGGCCCTTACAATTAGCAGATTTGATTGGATTAGACGTTTGTTTATCTATCATGCAAGTGCTGGAATCCGGATTTAATAACCCAAAATATAAAGCATCAACATTACTAGTGTCCCTAGTCGATGAGGGAAAACTTGGTGTTAAATCAGGAGAGGGATTTTATCAATATAAATCCGGCAGTAAAGACCTGGTCGTGAGTCCTCGTTTCAAAGCCTAAGCAACTCATCTTCTTTCCACTGCATAGAGGGAGTGGTAGCAACTATCTCCAATACCTGCTCGAAAGAGCTAACAGGTATCTCAATCTGCATTTTTGGAAATATCCCCTGCTCAGTTCCCAAAATAGAAATATTGAACTGTTCAATTATGCGGCGCACATAATGCTCCTGTGTGTAATCGTAATAAATCCATCCGGATTTAACAATCGGTTTTTCTCCCAACTGCGCATTTTCAATAGATTGTTTGGAGCAAGTGCGGTAGGCCTGAATCAATCCAGGTACCCCAAGCAAAGTGCCTCCAAAATAACGAACCACAATTACAGCTGCACTACTTAACCCAAAACTATCAAGCTGGCCTAATAAGGGTCGCCCTGCAACGCCAGCTGGCTCTCCATTATCACTACAACGCCAAACCTGGCCATCATGGCCCACTCGATATGCATAACAATAATGAGAAGCTTTAGGATGAAGATCAACAATTGCCTTCATCCGCTCCTTGAATTGAGTTTTACTGTCAATGGAGAATGCATACCCCAAAAAACGACTACCCCGATCGGTGTAGACAGATTTACCCGTTTTGAGTATCGTTCGATATACAAATGCATCCACCTCACAAATCTACTAAATGAATGCAGCCAGAATGTACAGATGCCTGTAAGTTTGCAGGAATGAGTGTCGCAGAAACAGCCCGATGGATTGAATCCACACTGAGCAAACAGTATGAAGCAACCGAAGGAGCAGCGATTGCGCGGGAATTGCTACTTTATCAATTTCAAGCAGAGAAAAAAGATTGGATTCGAATTCAACAGGCAACTCTTACTACTGCTATGCGTGTTCTTTTAGAACAACAAGTAAGCAGACTACTTGATCAAGAACCACTGCAATATGTATTAAATGAAGCATGGTTTTGCGGTTTTCGTTTTCATGTTGAAAAAGGCGTACTTATTCCAAGACCAGAAACAGAGGAGCTGGTAGAATGGGTAATTAGTAATTGTCGATTTCCTGTAGAAGATTTAAGCATCCTGGATGTTGGAACCGGAAGTGGCTGTATTGCTATTTCATTAAAGAGAAGAATCCGAAGCGCCCACGTTTGGGCCCTTGAGAATAGTTCGGCTGCACTAGGCATTGCAAAGAAAAATGCCTTGTCGTTAGGCGCCCCGATTCAATTTATTCATCAAGATCTATTCAATCAAAAAAGTTGGCAACAGCTGCCACAATTGGATTTTATTGTAAGCAATCCTCCCTATGTAACCCCGGCTGAAAAAAAAGAAATGGCTCCACAGGTACTTGAATTTGAACCCGCAGAAGCGTTATTCACAACTACACAAGAGCCCTTACTATACTATCGAGCACTTGCTCAACTTTTCTTACAAAAAGGGAAAAATAACAGTCAGCTATTCTGTGAAATTAACCCACTTTATGCGGGGGAACTTTCTAAAGAATGGAAACAGATGGGACTATGTTCGGAGACCAAGTTAGATATGCAAGGAAAAGAGCGGATGATTCGTGCATGGGTAGCTTAATCAATGCGAGCCACCACTTTTGCGCGTTCCTTTTTTGCTAATAACATGATTCGATACACCTCCCCGTAATAAGCAGTTGTATCTGCATTGATAACCACCGTTGGTGTATCTGTTTGTGTTCTGTATCGGGCTATTTCTTTTGATAAGGAGGAATCAAAAGCTGCGGTGCTAACGGCAGTGGTACCAATATAGAATTGCTGATTCTTGTCAATAGACACCATGATATGCTGCTTTGCCTTGGTATCCTTAGTGCCTTTCGGAAGTCCAACTTTAACCACATTAGGATTGGCTAAGGTGGCCACAATTAAAAAAAACATCAGCAAAATGAATAGAATATCATTGAGAGAGTCGGTAAAGACTTCCGATTCGTGTTGCTTCTTTTTTCTAAATCGCATGGACAAATTAGGATTGACTAGGTTCTTGTAAAAGATCTAAAAAGTCAGCAGAGGCCGCCTCCATTTTATGACTAGTCTTTTCAATTAAGGTTTGCAAAAAACTATATCCCAAATAAGCCAGTAACCCAATGATGAGACCCGAAATTGAAGTGATCAACTTGGTGTAAATACCCCCCGCAATGGTCGCTACCTCAAATTCGTTTGTTGTATTTATAGCAGAAAACAGCTGCATGAGGCCCACCAGGGTACCCACAAATCCAAATATGGGTGCCGCTTTTGATACCACGGATAAAACGGCTAAATTCTTTTCTAGCTTATACATTTCTAACACCCCCACGTTATCCATGCTTTTTTCAATCAGTTCAATGGGCTTACCTATACGCTGTATTCCTTTATCAATAATTCTTGCAACTGGATTGTTGGTATTCCGAGTAAAACTCTTGGCCGCTGCAATATTACCAGTTACTAAATGATCCCGAATGATGTGCATAAAATTATCATCAATACGTCCGGCAGCTCTTATGGCTAGGTATCTTTCAATAAAAATATAGATCGCAAACAGCAACATGATACCAAGCGGTATCATTATCCAGCCGCCCGTAGACAATAGTTCCCATAATGTTAAAAAGCCGTCTTGGTTTGCGTCTCCTGCAAGAGCAGGCGTTGCAGTAGTTCCATTCACCTGCAAAAGATCAATCATAGCATGGTTTATTTAAGGCTAAAATAGGATTGAATTAGAAAGTTATTTTGTAATATTTTTTAACAGCAGTGTATAAACAATGTCTAAACGTATGGCCGCTCCTTTTTGGTGTAACCCTTCTTGTTTTCACGGATCATTAACAAGTATTACGAGGGGTTACTAGTACCGGCCTGTTTTACCATAAATGCCTGTATTTGCTTCATGGTGCGCTCCATCCCGTCCGGACTGCCATCCAGGAATATAACATTGCCCTTACCATATTCAGCAAAATTCTTTACAGCCTCGGTCCACATACTAAATAAAATGACATTGGTATCGAGATTTGCTTGCTTTAACTGCTCTGCAGCTTCTGTCATACCCGTTGCCACCTCCATACGAAATAAAGCGACCCCCTGCCCTCTGAGACGTGCTGCTTCTTTTTCTGCTTCTGCTGAGATTTTAATAGCGTTTCCATCAGCTTCCGCAGCCTTTGTTTTTGTAATCAACAGGGCCTGACCCTCGTTTTCGGCAGCCGCTTTTAAGTTATTTGAGGCCACTACTTTACTCATGGAATCCAAAATCAATTTATCGAAAGTGATATCGTTGATTTGAAGATCCAACAAATGATATCCCCATTCTTCCAATGAATGATCAACTTCAACTTTTACGTATTGAACAATTTCTCTACGCAGTCCCAGCACTTCTGCTTGTTTTTTTGTAGCTACAAATGATCGAATATTCCCCTCGATGGTACGGATCAGCGCTTGCATTAAATCTTTTTCAGCAATAAACTTGAATGCAACTTTTTTGATAGTTTCCTCCTCCGCATTCTGCACCGCATAAAGCAACATGCTTTTAAAATAAACATTAGCCTGGTCTTGCGTCACAGCTTGAAACTCCAGCTCTACGGAACGGTTCTGAATAGACACTCGTTTATAAATAACTTCCAATACCGGAATCTTTATATTAAGTCCCGGACGAACAATACGACGGTATTTTCCAAACATGGTAATAACGCCAATATAACCTTGGTTTACAGTGAATAATCCGGAGAAGAAAATAATCAACAAAACCAGGATGTACCAATTTTCCCACAACCAACTAAAGATTTGCATAGTATTGAGATTTTAAACAACGCATTATTGCGTTGCAGCCAGCCTTACCAAATGTACTAAGGTCTCAACAGATTTTTGCATATCCTGTACACAAACAAACTCATGCCGAGAATGTACAGCTTGTTCGCCCGCAAAAATATTAGGACAGGGTAACCCCATAAAGGAAAGTCTGGATCCATCAGTTCCTCCGCGCACACACTCCGTTTTAACCTTGATGCCGGCATGTTCCATGGCCTTTCGAGCCAATGCCACAACCTGTGGATGCTGATCCAAAACCTCCTTCATATTACGATATTGTTCTCTGACCTCCATTGTAAAATGCGTACCCGGGTACTTGTCACATACTTCTTGTGCAAGCTCTTTTAAGAATTGTTCTTTGATTGCTAACCCGGCGGTTTCAAAATCCCTGATCAAGAACTCCACTACACATTGGTCTGCAATTCCCTTTATCTCCATGGGATGAACAAATCCTTCACGGCCGGCAGTAGTCTCAGGAGAGAGTGAATCCTTTGGTAAATGCTCAAGAAAAGAGCTGGCTAACTTTAATGCATTCACCATTTTACCCTTTGCCATTCCTGGGTGAGCAATGATGCCTTGAAATGTTATCTTCACTGCATTAGCACTAAAGGTCTCATCCTCCAATGATCCCAGATCACCACCATCCAGGGTGTATCCAAAATCAGCGCCAAGTTTTTTTAAGTCTAATTTTTCTGTGCCTCGTCCCACCTCCTCATCGGGAGTAAATAAAAGACGAATCGGACCATGCTCAATTGCAGGATTGGTCAATAAATACTGCGCAAGTTCCATAATGATTGCAACACCAGCCTTGTCGTCTGCTCCCAATAAAGTGGTACCGGAGGCGGTTATAATATCCTCCCCCAACTTTGATGCGAGATAAGGGTAATCTGACATTCGAATTACCTGGGATGGATCGTCAGGCAAAACCAAATCCTGACCCTGATAATGTTCATGTAAGATCGGCTTCACGTTAGCTCCCGGGCAATCAGGTGCTGTATCAACATGCGCGCAAAAACAAATAACAGGACATTTTTTATTTGTAGTGGCAGGAATCGTTGCCATCACATAGCCCCATTGATCCAAGGCTGCGTCTGCAATACCCATTTCTTGCAACTCTTTTACCAACAACGTTGATAAAGCTAGTTGTTTAGTTGTGCTAGGAAAATGGGTTGCATGGGGATCACTTTGTGTATCAATTTGCACGTAACGTAAAAATCGATCTGCAACCGTGAATAAGTAAGTATCAAACACGCGTAACTCGTATAAAATTATGGCATGATGATAAGTGGACTTGCTCCCTCAATGTCAACCAATTCTAAATCGAATACCAGGTCTTTGCCCGCCAGCGGATGATTAGCATCCAATTTCACAGCACTCTCCATGATTTCTGTGACCGTAACTTGAAAATTACGTCCTTGGCCATCACTCATGTGCAAAGGCATTCCAATTGTAATTGTCATATCGGCAGGGAATCGATCTTTGGGCATTTCAATAACCATTTCGGGGCTATGCGGGCCGTAAGCCTCCATAAAAGGAATCTGAATAGTTTTCTTTTCACCCACTTGCATACCGGTTACCCCGTCATCAAACCCTTTAATCACGGCGCCGCTGCCTACTTCAAACTGAAGTGGCTCCCGCCCTTCTGAAGAATCAAAGGTTTCTCCATTGGTCAATTTACCGTGATAATGTACTTTTACTTTATCGCCCGTTTTTACTAAAGCCATGCTATTTTATTTACGGTGCAAGGTAACGGAATTGAGGGAGTCGGCGATTATTTTCAAAGCAGATTTATGTACTTTCAGGTATAATAAACCAATCACATGCGTACCCTATTCATGTTAGCACTGGCTTTCCTGTACTGCCAAGCTGGCTTTGCACAAAAAGAAACAACAAAGAAGAGTTCAGCCGAAGTCATGATCCAACCCGGAGCGTTGCAAACAGAAAATTATGTGCCTTTATTAAAAGAAAAACGCGTAGGCATTTTTGCTAACCAAACATCAATGGTAGGTAAAAAACACTTGGTAGACACACTGCTCAGTTTGGGAATTGACATTCGTGTAATTTTTGGTCCGGAACACGGATTTAGAGGTACCGCAGATGCGGGAGAAAAAGTAGGCGACTATATTGATAAAGAAACAGGTATTCCTGTTGTGTCATTGTATGGGCCCAAACGCGGGCCAGAAAAAAAAGATGTAGATGAAGTAGATATTCTTGTTTTTGATATTCAGGATGTAGGCGTTCGTTTTTATACGTTTATCTCATCGCTGGAAGCCTATATGGAAGCGGCCATACGATTCAATAAGCCATTGTTAATCTTAGACAGACCCAACCCCAACGGATTCTATGTAGATGGCCCTGTATTGAACCCCACCTTCAAGTCTTTTATTGGAATGCAACCCATCCCAATCGTATATGGTATGACAATTGGTGAATATGCATGGATGTTAATGGGCGAACGCTGGATAAAGCAAGAAAAAAATCAAGAGGAATCCATGGCAACTACTGAGGATCAATTAGCGCCCGCACGAATAGCCTCCACAGCAAAAACTGCACTCAAAGCGGAAAAAAACAGACCCCTTATCATTTGCAGTAATAGTGAGTGGGATAGCCAACAAATCAATAAGGAGGCTTATCAACTCATCATCATTTGTTGCAAGAATTACGATCATCGATCAAAATATGTGCTTCCAGTTCGTCCTTCGCCTAACCTACCCAATATTCAATCAATCTATCTCTACCCTACTACCTGTCTTTTCGAGGGCACAGCATTAAGTGAAGGCAGAGGAACCAATAAACCTTTTCAATTGATTGGGCACCCTGCGTTACCAAAGAACATGGTACAGTTTACTCCCAATCCTAACGAGGGGGCTAAAAAGTCCAAACACTATGGACAGGTTTGTTACGGATGGGATTACAGCGGAACAACAGCAGAAGTACTAAAAAAGACAAATCAAAAAATTCAAGTAAGCTGGCTGTTGGAGGCGTATCGCATTTTTCCCCAAAAAGACAGTTTCTTCTTACTTCCTAAATCCGGAGATCCTACTTTTTCTTTTTTCAATAAGCTTGCAGGTAATAACGTATTGATGACGCAACTCAAAAATGGTAAAACTGAACAAGAAATTCGTCAAAGTTGGGAACCAGAGTTGGCACAATTCAAAGCAATCAGAAAAAAATACTTACTATATAAAGACTTTGAATAAGCCCTGGCACATTTTGTACTTTCGCACGCATGAGTAGAGACCCCAAGTCGATTCGAATTGTGTTTATGGGAACCCCAGATTTTGCTGTAGCCAGTCTACAAGCATTACTGGATGGTGGATTCAATGTTGTGGGGGTAATCACCGCCCCAGATAAACCGGCTGGAAGAGGACTCGCCTTGCAACAAAGTCCGGTAAAACAATTGGCAGCTTTGCACAATCTACCTCTTCTCCAACCCATCAAATTAAAAGATCCAGATTTTCTTGAACAATTAGCTGCTTGGAAACCAGATTTGCAAATTGTAGTTGCATTCAGAATGCTTCCCGAAGCAGTGTGGGCCTTACCCCCCATGGGAACAATTAATTTACATGGGTCGCTTTTACCACAGTATCGCGGTGCTGCGCCAATTAACTGGGCCTTAATCAATGGAGAACAGAAGACTGGAGTAACCACTTTTCTACTCAAACATGAAATTGACACGGGAGATCTTTTACTACAAGAGGAAGTTGAAATTGATGGTCGTGATAATTTTGGAATTTTATATGATAAATTAAAAACAGCAGGCGCCAACTTGCTTACCAAGACTATTGAGCAATATGCACAAAGTGAATTAATTCCAATCCCCCAGCAAAAGATAGAACAATCGCTAAGAACTGCTCCTAAATTGCAAAAAGAAACGGGTGCAATTGACTGGAATTGTTCTGCACAAGCGATAAATAATTTGATTCGGGGTTTATCACCCATACCGGGTGCCTACACAATGCTAGATGGAAAACTATTGAAGATTTATCAAGCTACACCAGTGGAAGAAAAAAGTAGCATCCCCCCGGGGAACATTAAAACGGATGGCAAAAATTATCTTCGGTTTGCTTGCAAGGATGGATGGCTACAAGTGGAGGAATTACAATTAGAAGGGAAAAAGCGAATGAATGTTTCTTCCTTCTTACAAGGCTACCGTTTTTTAACCCCGGGAGATTAGTCTCAGACTATAGATGGTCCTTTAAAATCCGAAGTCCCTTAGGGTAATAATTATTAGCACGGCCTGACAGTATATTTAACCAACCTAATGGCAACCCCTGATAGGAAGCTACCACCCAGCCCTTTGTTGTACCAGAAACATTAATTTCTTTTCGTTGTAAATAGGCGATAGCTTGTTCGGCATCGAGGGCAAGCTGATTAACTGAAGGAGACAGTCGAAGTGATAAGGCTAATGCATGATCAGGTATTAATTTTTCCCGTAACCATTTTCCAAGCCGCACTCCGGCGTAAACAGGATTTAATACTTGCTGAATTAACTGAAAGTCTGCTTGATGCAACTTGGGCAACAGCATGAGTTCTTCCCCAATTTCCAGCACATCTTGCTCTTCAAGTTTCACCCATGCAGAAAGTGAAGGGTAACTGGCTGAATTTTTTATTCGCTTTGATTTATCAACTCGAATATTTCGGTCAACTACCGTATCAAGCTGTGGTTTTCTTAAGCAGGTAAAAAAGAACCCTTCTCCTTTTACAAGGTGAGGCCAGCATCGATAACCATTTTCAGTTTCAACAATTCCCCAGGAAGAATCAAGTTGAATAGGCTGAAAAATAGCTTGATGCTCTTTGATAAACCAGTTGGCAATCGATTCATTTTCTGCAACAGAATAGGAACAGGTGGCATAAAATAAAAAACCACCTGGCTTAAGGGCTTTCCAAGCAGACTGTAAAATACGTTGCTGTCGAAGGGCGCAATGATTAACCTGCCCCGGTGTCCATGATAAAATTGCCTCCGGGTCTTTTCTAAACAACCCACTTCCACTGCAAGGAGCATCTAAGGTTATCCAGTCAAAATATGAAGGCAGTTGCTCAAACTGTACAGGATCGTTTTGAGTGATTACAACATTATCTGTTCCCCACTTTATCATATTGTCACGGAGTAATCCCGTTCGTGAACGAATCACCTCATTAGCTACCAACAAGCTTTCGGGCGCCAGCAAAGAATGAAGGTGGGTGGCCTTACCACCAGGCGCTGCACAAAGATCTAAGGCGCGAATGGCTTTATTTTTTAATCCTGTTTGTATAAAAACTTGTTCCAGCAGCATGCTGCTTGCTTCTTGAACGTAATAAGCTCCCCCATGGAAATTGGGATCGAATGTGAAAGAGGGTCTTGGGAACACATAAGAACCCATTGAGGTCCAGGGAACCTTCTCCAGCGAAAAAGAAAGATCAACCCGCTTTGTTGGGTTAATTCGAATAGAGGTAACAGGTTCAGCTTGTGTATGGGCCGCTTCAAAAAGAGCACGGTCGTAACCAGGTAGACCGGCTAAAGAGTCTAAAAAAGAAGAAGGTAATGACACGTAATAAAGCTAAGAAGAATCAGAGATTCTTGATCTCAGCAACCAAATCCTGTAGTACTTTTTTAGCATCCCCAAACAACATAGAAGTTTTGGGACGGAAAAACAATTCGTTCTCAATACCAGCATAACCGGGCTTCATACTTCTCTTGTTTACGATAACATGCTTAGCAAGCTCTACATCCAAAATCGGCATTCCATAAATAGGCGAAGCAGGATCAGATTTTGCAGCAGGATTCACCACGTCATTGGCCCCTAAAATCAAAACAACATCGGTTGTTGAAAATTCATCATTGGCCTGTTCCATCTCAAGCAATTTTTCGTAGGGAACATCTGCTTCCGCCAATAATACATTCATATGGCCTGGCATACGCCCCGCTACAGGATGTATCGCATATTTTACATCAACTCCTTTTGATTCAAGTAACTTTTCTAACTCATGACAAGCATGTTGTGCCTGTGCAACTGCAAGTCCGTAACCAGGAACGATATATACTTTTGAGGCGTAGCTCATAAGTACGGCCGTATCACTAAGACTAATTTCTTTATGCGTTCCAACAGTACTGCCTGCTGATGCACCTGCAGTGGCCGATCCTCCAAATGAACCAATTAGTACATTGGTTAGCGAACGGTTCATTGCCTTACACATAAGAATTGTAAGTAAAGTTCCTGCAGCACCCACCAGGATTCCACCCGTAAGCATTACTTTATTATCATAAAGAAAGCCCCCACAGGCAGCTGCCACGCCCGTAAATGAGTTTAACAATGAAATGACCACCGGCATATCAGCACCACCAATAGGAAATACAAAAAATACCCCGTACAGCAAAGACAAGAAAAAGATGGTATAGAATATGATGACAGCATTAGCGGGCAGCAGTACAATCAAATAGGTTGCAAGCGCAACAATAACGGCCAACAACAGTATATTAAAAATGTGTTGCCCTTTGAATGAAAAATCTTTAATTGAACCATTCAACTTTCCCCAAGCGATTATGCTTCCTGCAAATGAAACAGAGCCAATGATCAGCCCCAACACAATAATGAGCAAAAATCCCTTTATTGCGCTTTCTGCACCGCCCATCAATAAAACCCCTGCCATCTCAGGGTCTACGTGTGCCAGATGATCAAATTCAACCAAACTAATTAATGCAGCGCAAGCCCCTCCCATTCCATTGAATAAACTCACCATCTCTGGCATTGCCGTCATCTTTACCCGCTTTGCAGCCAATGTTCCAACAACCGTTCCAATTAATATGCCACCAAAGATCCAGGTATAATTTCCAAGACGAACACCATCTTCTTCATACAAAAAAATAGTTCCGAAAATAGCAAGTGTCATTCCAATAGCAGCAACCAGGTTACCAGAACGGGCGCTGGCTGGGTGTGACAACATTTTAAGCCCCACAATAAAGGTGACAGAGGCAATCAGGTATAAAAAAGTCAGGAGGTTCAGTTCCACAAGTATCTTTTTTTATTTCACGATTATTTTTTCTTCTTTGAAAACATTTCCAACATTCGATCAGTTACCACAAAACCACCTACTACATTTAATGTTCCCACAATCACGGCAATAAATCCAAGTAATAACGCCAGGTAGTTGGTGGGCGCAGCTTTTCCCATAACAATGATGGCGCCAATAATAACAACGCCATGTATGGCATTTGCACCACTCATAAGAGGAGTATGCAGTACACTTGGCACCCTGCCAATTACCTCAATACCTACAAAAATCATCAGGATAACGATATAAAGAATTTCCTGATGTGCACTAACCCAAGATAATAGTTGTTCCATGTTTATATACTTGAAGCAATTTTTTCATTCACAATTTTTCCCTGATCGGTTATGCAAGCTCCTTTCACTAAATCATCGTCCCAATTCAGTTGCAAGGCACCTGCTTTATCAATCAATAACTGAAAGAAATTGAGTATGTTCTTTCCATATAATTTACTGGCGTCTGCAGGGAGTGTAGCTGGTAAGCTGGATGCTCCCACAATTCTCACCCCATTTTGGTCAACCGTCTCGCTATCTTTTGTATAAGGAGTATTTCCTCCGGTAGCAGCAGCCAAATCGATAATGACAGACCCATTTCGCATAGATGCAATCATTTCTGCAGTAATCAAGATGGGTGCCTTTTTCCCAGGGATTTGCGCAGTAGTGATGATAATATCAGCCTTTGCTGCGGATTGAGCAATACGCTCACGCTGTCTACGCTGGTAATCTTCAGACTGTTCTACAGCATAACCTCCCGCCTTGCTTGCATCCGCTGCACCTTCCACTTCAATAAATTTTGCACCCAAACTCATTACTTCCTCTTTTACCGCAGGGCGTGTGTCGAAAACTTCCACCACAGCACCTAAACGTTTAGCAGTAGCAATTGCTTGTAATCCAGCAACACCAGCGCCCAGAATTAAAACTTTTGCAGGCGTTATACTGCCCGCCGCAGTCATGAACATTGGAAAATACCTTCCGTATGTTGTAGCAGCCAGCAGCACCGCTTTATAACCAGCAATATTTGCTTGAGAGCTTAAAATATCCATGGACTGCGCCCGAGTTGTTCTTGGCAACATATCCAGTGAAAAACAAGTTATCCCGGCTTGTGCAACAGCCTGTACCCACTCCTTTTTGTAAAGCGGTTGATAAGCTCCCAGTAATAATTTACCGTTCATGGAAGCCAGTTGTTCGGTAGGGATCGGATGCATTGATAAAACCACCGTTGCATTGGATAGCACGCTAGCCCGATCACTTACGGTTGCGCCCGCCGCTTGATAAGCTGCATCACTACAAAATGAAAGCACCCCCGCCCCCTGCTCTACCCAAACAGAAAACCCTTTTTTTACAAGCGATGCAACTGCCTCATCTGATAATGATACCCTTGTTTCCGGATTTGATTCACGAAGAACTCCAATGATCATATTAGTAAGCAGTATTAGTAAAACTGCGGGGCAAAGGTAATAATTAATAACGGATCTGAAAATGAGACTTCTGCAGAAAAGCAGGATCAAAAAACACGACCCCAAATTGAAAAAAATCAATTGTGAGTCGAACTTTTTCATGCGATTGAATGAATGACCAAGCATTTTCCATTTCTTGACTCCAATGGATATCGTCAACAAGCACCATTGACGTTGAAGACAAATAAGGGAGCAATTGTAAAAAGTAACGTTTGGTAGATTCTTCTCGATGATTGCCATCCATAAACACAAGATCGGGTCTTTCAATCTGATCTAATACAGCAGGAAGCGTATTATCTAAATTCCCTACTTGCACGTTTACATTGGTGCAACCCCAGTCATTAAAGTTTTGTTTAGCGATTGCAGCAATTGCTGGAACTCCCTCTATCGTGGTTATAGAAGACGCTGGACAGGCTAATGAAAAAAAGGCAGAAGTTAAGCCCAACGATGTACCCAGCTCTAGAATTGTATTAGGCTGGTAATAGCGTGCAAGTCGAAAAAAAAATCTTGCAGTCCGGGGGCTTTTTGCTGCCACGCGTGCCAAGGAAGCAATCGATCGTTTTGATGAACTTTCCGCCCGAGATCCCGCTCCAATTTCTTCTATCTCCAGCACTTCTTGAGAAGACAACATTGAATTTCTCCAACTGATCCAACTTGCGTATTGGTTGTAATCTGTTTTATCTTGAAGCACATGGATTAACAAATCAAATACAAAAGGAGAATGCACCCCATGCCCACGGGGGTTGGAAGCCAGGTATAGAAATTTTAAATAACGAGATGCTAGTTGAGTGGTGGTGAACATCCCGCATTAGGTTAGCCGTTCCCAAACCTGAAATGAATAATTAAAAGCATGCTTTGCATCTGCCTCTCGATCCAGTTGACTAACTAGTTTCCAATCCTTAGGATGAAAGGATGAAAAAAAAGTATCTGCGTCAGGTGTAGCCTCTACGCGAGTAAGATATACCCGCGTGGCTAAGTCAAAAAACAAATTGTAAATCTCTCCTCCTCCAATAATCACAACTTCTTTAACGCCACATTCCTTTGCTTTGGAGAGCGCGGTAGTTGCATCGGCTACTACAATTACATCACCAGATGAACGCCAGTTTTCTTGTCGGGTAATCACAATGTTGGTACGACCAGGAAGCGCTTTACCAAGTGAATCAAAAGTTTTTCTTCCCATGATAACAGGAAGTCCCCAGGTTATATTCTTAAAATGCTTCAAATCCGCTGGCAAATGCCAAGGCATGGTTCCCCCTTTTCCAATCGCACCATTTTGTGCAGCGGCAACTATGAGGGAAATTTGCATTTCGATTTCATTTTAGACAGCCACTGGTGCTTTTATGGCAGGATGGCATTGATAATTTAAAATTTCGATATCCTCAAACTGAAATGAAAACAAATCAGAAACAGCAGTATTCAACTTCAAAGTAGGTAATGGAAATGGTTGACGACTCAGCTGTAATTTTACTTGCTCAACATGATTACTGTAAATATGTACATCACCAAACGTGTGTACAAAATCTCCAGGTTTTAGTTGACATACCTGCGCAAGCATATGCGTAAGAAGTGCATAGGAAGCAATATTAAACGGAACACCCAGAAATACATCCGCGCTGCGCTGGTATAACTGACAACTCAATCGACCATCGGCTACGTAAAATTGAAAAAGTGAGTGACAAGGCATTAATGCCATTTGCGGTAACTCTGCCACATTCCAGGCACTTACAATCAGCCGGCGGCTATCAGGATTTTTTTTGATTTCTTGAATCAGCGAAGTGATCTGGTCTACTACCTGCCCATTCTTTCCTTCCCAGCGTCTCCATTGTTTGCCATAGACTGGACCCAACTCTCCATTGGCATCTGCCCATTCGTCCCAAATACTCACACCATTTTCCTTCAAATAGGCGATGTTAGTTTCACCTTTCAGAAACCATAATAATTCGTGGATAATACTTCTAAGGTGAACTTTTTTTGTAGTGACCAGCGGAAAACCATCCGCAAGATCAAAACGCATTTGATAGCCAAAAACACTTCTGGTTCCGGTGCCCGTGCGGTCTGTTTTATCCGTTCCCTTATCCAGGATATGTTGTAACAAATCGTGGTACTGCTGCATACTGCAATATTAAGCCGAATGAGCCCGACGTGCCAACTCTTTTTGTATCAACCCTAGCTCCCTGCCGGTTTGCCCTTTAACAGACGTATTTTCTTGCGCTCGTCGCATTAAATACGGCACAACATCCTCAATGGGACCAAAAGGCAGGTATTTACTCACACTACATCCTGCAGCGGCCAAATTAAAAGTGATATTATCACTCATTCCAAAAAGCTGGCTCCAATGCATATGGGGGTGATTGGAAGGCAACCCCTGATCCATTAATAATTGATACGCCAAAAGACAACTATTCTCATTATGGGAAGCGACTACAATTCCAAAATGATCGAGGTGTTGAATACAAAACCGTAAGGCGCTATTGTATACCTGATCCGTTGCTTCCTTGGTGGGATTGATTGGAGATGGATAACCCAGCTCCGTAGCACGCTTCCGCTCTTTTTCCATATATGCACCACGTACTAATTTTGCACCAGAAACATAACCACGGCTTTCCGCTAAGGCATGCATTTCTTTCAAGAATTCTAATCGGTCGGTACGATACAACTGATAAGTGTTGTAAACAAAGGGTGATTTTTTATTACATAATTCCATCATGATAGCACAAAGTGCATCCAGTGGCTCCTGTATCCAAGTTTCCTCTGCATCAAGTGCTACAGCAATTTTTTTAGTAGTTGCATGAAAACATATTTTTTCCATTCTTGAGCAAACACGCCCCCATTCATTTAATAAGGCAGGTGAAAGTTGATTTAACGATTGCTCATACCTTTCTAACAATGGCTTGTCAATAGCACTCATTTTGAGATGCAATTCCTCTAATAATTCAAATCGTGCAAGTCCGGTAAGCTTGATGCTGATAAATGGAATATTAGGCTGGGTAGCAGCAAAATCGATCACGCGTATAAATTCTTCACGAGCCTGGTCATAAAAATGCTCCCCCTGTTTGCCTTCCACCCCGTAATCAAGAATAACCTTTACCCCAAAGG
>CAIRNW010000001.1 GCA_903879995.1 uncultured Bacteroidota bacterium | reverse complement strand
TTGCCATTTCGACCCATTATCCTCGGGGGCGATGACTTGACTTTAATTATCAGGGGTGACCTGGCTGTTGCTTTTACGGAGGCCTATCTTAGGGCTTTTGAAAAGTATACAAAGGAACAGTTTACGGATTTTGGAGTGCCTCAATTTGAAAATGGTCTGACGGCCTGTGCTGGGATTGCATACATAAAACCCAATTATCCATTTCATTACGGTGTCCATTTGGCAGGGGAGCTTTGTAAAAATGCCAAAAAAATTGCCAAAAAATTAGGTAAGGATTTAACCCCTTCGTGCTTACTGTTTCATAAGGTGCATTCTAGCTTTATCTCAGACTATCCAAGCATTATAGAGCAGGAGCTAACAACAAAGTGTAAACTGCAGTTCAACTATGGCCCCTATTTTATCGAAAAACAGGGATGCTATGCCACTATAGCTGATCTGAGGGATTGGGTGAAAACTCTCAACAGGAAAACGTCTCCTGAATCTAGGCTTAGAAATTGGCTTACTACAATTCAAGTAAATGAACCTTTAGCGGAACAAGACTTTACGCGAATAAAAAACATTACAAAAAAAGAATATATCCGTAAGTTAAAACTAGATGAACCCTACGTTTGTCGTGGTGGGATCAGATATACCCATCTTTTTGATGCTATTTCCCTTTCATCTATTGAAAATAAATCCAAATGAAGACAATTGACTATAGGATAGAGTTTTTTGATTATTGGCATGTTAGCTCGGGGCTGTCGAGTTCTACGTATGCGGATATTGTGGTCAATAAAACGCGCAATGGATTGCCGTTTATTCCAGGAAAAACACTCAAAGGCCTTCTGCGGGAAGCCGCAGAAGTAATACATGCGTTACACCCAGGGGAACTCGTCACCGAAGAGTTTATCCAGGATGTCTTTGGAGAAGAACCTACAAAGGAACAAATTGAAATGGAGGGTGTCACAAAGGAAGCAAAGTGCTTTTTTGGCAGTGCACATCTCTCTCGCCATATTTGGAAAAGACTTTAACGGAAGCTGACAAACCGTTTTTATATAGTGTTTTGGCATCTACCAAAATTGATAATAACGGCCTTGCAGCAAAAGGTACTTTACGCCAACTTGAAGTGACTATTCCGCTCACGCTGTATTCCAGGATTGACGGCTTTCCACAAGAATCCGGCTATGAGGAACAGCTTAAATACTGCTTTAGCTGGATCAAACGGATGGGGCTGAATAGATCGCGTGGATTAGGTCGGTGCCAATTTTCTTTACTATAACTCTGAATCCAAATGAAACGATATCAATATACCTGTACTCTGCTTTCGGATGTCATTATTTCGTCTGTTACGGCTACGGAGGGCTTCCATGAGTCCCTTGATTATATTCCAGGAGCCAAATTTTTAGGTATTGTGGCTGGTCAATGTTATGATGAAGCAGACCCTGCCACCCTCGATTTATTTCATAACGGAAAAGTTCGGTTTGGAGATGCTTACCCATGTATTTCATCCGAGGAACCAGGACTTCCGGTACCATATAGCTGGTACTATGAAAAAGGCGAGAAATTAAGCGAAAATTCCTCTGTGTATCTTCATCATTATCTGAACGATGGTGATCCTGCTCGGAATGATAACCCGCTTCGACTTCAGTTGGAACAAGCCAGGCAAGGTTATTTTTTACCTTCTGGGGAGTATGCGGTGATCGAACAAGAGTTTACGATTCGTTCAAAATACAATCGCGAGCAATTACGTGCCGACGACGGTAAAATGTTTGGCTATTTCTTACTTCCAGAGGGTAGCGTTTGGTCTTTTATAGTAGAAGATGATACCGGGAACTATGGAGACAAAATCCAAAAAGCCTTGGTTGGGAAAAAACGAGTAGGTCGTTCTCGTTCTGCAGAATTTGGCCTGGTTGAGATTTCATTTCAAAAGGAGGTCTCCTCAGACCCGATTGAAGTTCCTCCATCAGCGCTTACCCTTGTGTACGCACTCAGTAACCTCTGTTTCTATGATGCATTTGGAAGACCGACGGCCACTCCTACGGCTGCACAATTGGGTATTCCGGAGGGTAAAATTATCTGGGAGAAGTCCCAGGTTCGTTCCCGGCTTTACCAAACCTGGAATCGCAAACGCCATAATCGAGATGCAGATAGAATAGTCATCACCAAGGGCTCGGTACTCGCTATTCGGCATGAACAGCCCATACCTACCCAGGTTTTTGAAGCAGGTATTGGAAGCCATCGTTCCGAGGGGTTTGGTAAAGTACTTGTCAATCCATCGTTCCTACTATCTGATAGCGAAGTCCTGAACTTCTCTTTGAAAAAGAAATCGGTGCAGGAACTATACCGAATACCAAAAGAGGGTGTAAACGAAATCCATCGGGAGTTGCCGACAGATACCATGCTATTGAAATATATCGCCGACAGGAAGAAGCAGAAAGAGGAAGTGATAGGTATCGATGAGATCGTAAATAGATTCGTTAAGGAGTATTGGGCGAAATTCGAAGGGATCAGTCCAAGCCAATGGGGAACGATAAGAGCATACGCTAAGAACGCAGCTAACTGGGAATCCTTGGAAACAATGTTATTTGATGAAAAAATTGGAGCCCTACACCGAGGTCAGTCAGAGTCCGACTGGCGAAAAAACAACCGCAGAGGTGAACTATGCGTGTTTGTTAAAGGGTCAAAGGTATCTGACCATGTTTCATTAATGCTTAAGCTCGCTTCGGAAATGGCTAAGCGTAAATCTGTAAAATAATTCCTATGAATACTACGCACAAATACATCGCATATATTACTATAGAAGCGGATAGCCCATTTGCGGTGGGCTCAGGCGAGAAGGGTATAACGGTTGATCGCCTCATTGCGCGGGATGCGTTGAATTTTCCCTATATACCCGGCACGAGCTTGGCGGGGGTGCTTAGGCATGAGCTTGATCCTGACGATAATTCTTTTGAAATCAAGCGACTTTTCGGCTTTCAGGATAAGAAAGAGGGGCAGGGGAGCAGGTTGGTTAT